>NZ_AVOF01000118.1:0-28231 GCF_000465935.2 Pseudomonas sp. EGD-AK9 | reverse complement strand
AAGCACGGCATCCGCGCCCTGGCGCAGAGCATGGCGCGCGAGCTGGGGCCGCTGAACGTGCATGTCGCCCATGTGGTGGTGGACGGCGCGATCGACACCGCCTTTATCCGCGACAGCTTCCCCGAGCTCTATGCCAAGAAGGACCAGGACGGCATCCTCGATCCCGAGCATATCGCCGACAGCTACTGGTACCTGCACAGCCAGCCGCGCGACGCCTGGACCTTCGAGCTGGACCTGCGGCCCTGGATCGAGCGCTGGTAATTGCCCCATAACCACAAGCGAGTGACCGCCATGAGCAAGAGCGTGGAATTCTTCTTCGACCTGGGCAGCCCGGCCTCCTACCTGGCCCATACCCAACTGCCCGCCATCTGCCGCGACAGCGGCGCCGCGCTGGTCTACCGGCCGATGCTGCTGGGCGGCGTGTTCCAGGCCACCGGCAACGCCTCGCCGGCGCTGATCCCGGCCAAGGGCCGCTACATGCTGCGCGACCTGGCGCGCTTCGCCGAGCGCTACGGCGTGGCGATGCGCTTCAACCCGCATTTCCCGCTCAATACCCTGAGCCTGATGCGCCTGGTCGTCGCCATCCAGCTGTATCAGCCCGAGCGCTTGGCGGCGGGCCTGCAGGCGCTGTTCCAGGCCATCTGGGTGGATGGCCTGAATCTCGGCGATCCGGCGAAGGTGGCCGAAGTACTGACCGCGGCCGGCTTCGACGCCGAGGCGCTGCAGGCGCAGATCGCCGAACAAGAGGTGAAGGACGCGCTCAAGGCGACCACCGAGGAGGCGGTCAAGCGCGGCGTGTTCGGCGCGCCGACCTGCTTCGTCGGCGGCGAGATGTTCTTCGGCCAGGATCGCCTGGATTTCGTGCGCGAGGCGCTCGCGCGCTGAGGCTCTGGCACAATGGCCGGCGTTACCGCCGATCATTGTGCGAGACCCCGATGAACCCCGAAGCGCTGAAACTCCTGGTGACCCGCCGCATGCCCTACGGCAAGTACAAGGATCGGCTGATCGCCGACCTGCCCGGGCACTACCTCAACTGGTTCGCCCGCGCCGGTTTTCCCAAGGGCGAACTGGGCCAGCTGCTGGCGCTGATGCAGGAGATCGACCACAACGGCCTCAAGCCGCTGCTCGATCCGCTGCGGCGGGATGCATAGCCCGGATGCCACCGGGGAAAGCCTTGCGCTCTGCCGCGGATTTCATCCGGGCTACGGGCTGCGGTGCACCCAGGGTCAATGCCAGCTGCGGCCGTGGTCGAGCTTCTGGTCCACCAGCCATTTGCCGTGGGCGATGGAGGCGCGCTGCGCCTTATTCAGGTCGTCCATGAAGGCATAGTCCACCGGCAAGGTCTGGCGCTTGCTGGTGTGGCCGTCGGGGTCGGTGATCTGGCAGCCGCCGGCCCAGGGCGTGGGCAGGCCTGGGTGTTCCATCACCGTGGCGCGAATGATGTGGTCGCGGTGGGTGCAGGTCATGGTGCTCATGGGCTTATCCTCATGGCGAGGCGCCGCCCCGGGCGTCGACGCTGGCCCGAGGGTTCCAGCCGGGGGCCGGAATCGGCGCCGCGTGGATGAGTGTTGCGTCGGTTTCCCCACCATAGCCCAGATGGCGCAGCGCCGGGCGTTACCCGACAAAACGCACGGGGCCGGCATGGGCCGGCCCCGCGGTGGCGCTTTTTACTCGGTCGCCTCGCGCACCTTGGCTACCCCCTTGGGCTTGGGGGCGAAGCGCGCGGCCAGGCGCATCGAGACGGTCACCAGGCGCTGGTACAGCGCCGGCATGCTGCGCTGCATCCAGTCCAGCACATGAGCGTCGGCGCCGATCAGGATGCGCCGTTTGTTGGCCAGCACGCCGCCCACTATGACCTTGGCCGCCTGCTCCGGCGTGGTGCGCAGCAACTGATCGTTGAACTGCTGGCGCGCCTGCTCGGCGGCTTGCCCTGTGACCTTGGCCAGGCTGTCGTTCATCCGCGCGGTCTTGGCGATATTGGTGCGAATGCCGCCGGGGTGCACGCAGCTGGCGGACACGCCGCAAGCGTCCATGTCCAGCTCCTGGCGCAGGGATTCGGTGAAGCCGCGCACGGCGAACTTGCTGGCGTTGTAGGCGCTCATGCCGGGCTGGGAGAACAGGCCGAAGACGCTGGAGACGTTGACCACATGGCCGGCGCCGCTCGCCTTGAGATGGGGCAGGAAGGCCTTGGTGCCGTTGACCACGCCCCAGAAGTTGATGTTCATGATCCACTCGTAGTCGGCGTAATCGTTGCCTTCCACGGTGCCGCCCTGCGCCACGCCGGCGTTGTTGAAGATGGCATTGACCCGGCCGAACTCGGCCACTACCTGCTCGGCCCAGGCCTGCATGGCGGCGCGGTCGGCAACGTCGACCCGCTGCTGGCTGACGGTGACGCCAAGTTTGCGCGCCTGCTCCGCGGTTTCCGTGAGGCCCTCGAGATTGACGTCGGACAGCGCCAGGTGGCAGCCCTGGCGGGCAAGGTGGTAGGCGAGGGCGCGGCCGATGCCGGAGCCGGCGCCGGTGATGGCGGCTACTTTGTTTTCGAAGGATTTCATGCGGTGGCCTCCTGCACGTCGAGGATGAGGGCGTTGCTCTGCGCCGGGTGTACGGCGTCCTTGCGGCTGAAGTGGTAGGCCGCCGAGTCGAAGTGGCGCGTCAGCATGCGAAAGCGCCAGGTGAAACCGGGCCATACCGTGCAGTTGCGCCCGCTGACCGGGTGCAGGTACCAGCTCATGCAGCCGCCGGCGTTCCACACCGTGCCGCCGAGGGTGCCCTGGATCCTCCGGTTGAAGGCGTCCTGCGCCTCGCGCTTGGGTTCCAGGCTCTGCAGGCGGCCGTCCTCGACCTGCCTGAGGGCGCCGAGCACGTAGGCGATCTGCGACTCGATCATATAGACCATGGAGTTGTGGCCCAGCCCGGTGTTCGGCCCCATGAGGAAGAACAGGTTGGGGAAACCGGCGGTCATGGTGCCCTTGTAGGCTTCCGGGCCCATCGGCCAGGTGTCGAGCAGGTCGACGCCGCCGCGGCCGAACACCGTGCCGCGCGGCAGCGGGTCGCTGGGGGTGAAGCCGGTGCCGAAGATGATGGCGTCGACCTCGCGCTCCTGGCCATGGGCGGTGCGCACGCCGTGCGGCAGGATTTCGGCGATGCCGTCGGTGATCACCGCGACGTTCGGCTGCACCAGCGCCGGGTAGTAGTCGTTGGAGATCAGCACGCGCTTGCAGCCCATGGTGTAGTCCGGGGTGACCTTGGCGCGCAGCACCGGGTCCTTGATCTGCCTGTTGATGTACAGCTTGGCGATGCCCTGGGCCAGGCGCAGCAGGCGCGGGGCGAAGGCGAAGGCGATCACCCGGCTTTCGAGGATGCCGTACAGGGCGCCGCGCCAGAGCTTCTGCGCCAGCGGGAAACGCCGGAAGCGGGCGCGCTCGCCGTCGCGAATGGCGCGGTCGGGCTTGGGCATGATCCAGGGCGCGGTGCGCTGATAGAGGTCGAGGCGCTCGACCTGCTTCTGGATCTGCGGCACGAACTGGATGGCCGAGGCGCCGGTGCCGATCACTGCCACGCGTTTGCCGGTGAGGTCGTAGTCGTGGTTCCACTGCTGCGAGTGAAAGACTTCGCCGGTGAAGTGCTCCAGGCCCTTGAGCTTGGGAATCGACGGCGTCGACAGCGCGCCCATGCCGGAGACCACGAACTGCGCGCTGTAACGGTTGCCGGCGCGGTCCTGCAGGTGCCACAGCTCGGCCTGTTCGTCCCAGCGGATCTGCACCACCTCGGTGCCGAGCAGGGTCTTGTCCTGCAGGCGGTACTTCTCCCAGCAGCCTTCCAGGTATTGCTTGATCTCCGGCTGCTTGGCGAACATCCGCGTCCAGTTCGGATTGGGCTCGAAGGAGAAGGAGTACAGGTGCGATTGCACGTCGCAGCCGCAGCCCGGGTAGTTGTTGACCCGCCAGGTGCCGCCGACGCCCGCCTCTTTCTCGAACAGGAGGAAATCCTGCTCGCCCTGTTGCTTGAGGCGGATCGCCATGCCGAGGCCGGAGAAGCCGCTGCCGAGGATGGCGATCTTGCACTGGCGGGCAGCGGTAGGGGGTGACACGGGCGCATTCATGGGCGAACTCCTGCTTGTCGTTCTTGTTGAGGTCTACAGCTGTATACCTGGGTAGACAGATGTATACTCGCGGCGCGCCAGCGGACCAACAAGCCAACTTTCGGTAGGGGTGAGGATGCACAGCGACGAAACGCAGCTACGCGACAAGGCCGGCGAAGCGCCCGGCAAGCGCCTGCTGATGGAGGCGGCGTTACGTCTCACCTCAACCAGCCGCAGCCTCAGCAGCCTGGGCCTGCGCGAGCTGGCGCGCGAGGCCGGGCTCAACCCCAATACCTTCTACCGGCATTTTCGTGACGTCGACGATCTCGGCCTGAGCGTGATCGGCGAGATCACCCAGCTGCTGCGCCAGCCATTGCGCGACCTGCGCCGCGAGGCCGCGCAGCGCGCGGTCAAGGACGAGGGGCCGGTGCTGCCCAAGCTGCTGGGTATCGACCTCGGCCGCGGTCGGCGCGTCTGTCACGAGACGGTGCAGCTGTTCTTCGACTTCGTCGCCGAGCACCCCGAGGCCTTCATCATCGGCGTGCGCGAACTGCACGGCGCCTCGCCAGTGCTGCGCGAGGCACTGCGCCAAGTGATGGACGATTTCGCCGACGATATGGCCGAGGACATCCTCGAGTTCAAGCTGCTGCCGGGCATCGTCAGCGCGGCAGCGGTGCGCCAGGTGTCCGGGCTGATCAGCCGCAGCCTGTTCGAGCAGTCGCTGGACTATATCGGCCAGCCGCAGCGGCGTGCGGCGATCCGCGCGCTGGCCGAGGAGCAGATCGTCATGCTGTTCACCGGCGCCAGCGTGCTGCAGAGCCTGGGGCAGCTGCGTCTGGGCTGAGGGTCGTCCGAGGCGCTTGGCCAGGAGCGGATTTTATCCGCGAATTTGGCGGCTCAAGCCGCTCCCACAGTGCCTGTTCCGGGGCGCACAGGCGAATGAAAAAGGGCGGCCAGGGCCGCCCGAAGGGACATCAGTTGGCGAAGCCGAGGCGCTGGCGCCAGCGGCTTTCCAGTTGCGCGGTGTCGTGATCCTTGGGGTGGAAGCCGGGGCGGTAGTAGTCCAGGTAGGGGCCGATCAGCTTGGTGAAGAAGCCGTTGCGCGGGCCGAACAGCGTCTTCAGGCCGAAACCCCAGCTGCGCCAATTGAACAGCTGGCCGTCCTTGCGCAGCAGGTGCACCTGGAACCAGCCGATCACGCCGAGGAAGATCAGGGTGGTCAGCATCATCACCAGGGTGCGGGTGAAATAGCCGCCGTAGACCTTCTGGTACACGTCGTAGCAGACCGCCTTGTGCTCGTTCTCCTCGATGGCGTGCCACATCCACAGCTGGTACAGCTTGGGGTCGTTCATCTGGGTGGTGAGGTCTTCGCGCTTGAGCAGCTGCTCGGCCATGGTCGCGGTGAAGTGCTCCAGGGCGCAGGTGGCGGCCAGACGCTGCTTCTTGGTGCTGACCTTGGTGACCCACTCCAGCAGCACCTTGATGCGCAGCTCCAGGCGCTCCAGGTCGATATCGTGCTCATTGGCGTAGTCGTTGTAGGCAGCGTGCTCCTTGGAGTGCATGGCCTCCTGGCCGATGAAGGCGCTGATGTCCTTCTTCAGCTGCGGTTCGCTGACCTGGTCGCGCACCGCCCGCACGCTGTCGACGAAGAACTTCTCGCCGTAGGGGAACAGCGACGACAGGTTGTTCATGAACTGGCTCATGAAGGGATCGTCGTAGAACCAGTACTTGGGCGTCTCGGAGAAGCTGAAGTCCATGCGGCGAACCGGGAAGCTGGATTTCGGCTGGGGCAGGGTGGCGCTGGCGCTCATCGTTCGAGTCCTCTTCTGGGGAGCCGGTGCTCCCGGTTGTTGTGCGGCTCTGGGCGACACGAGCAATCGTGTCATTGAACGATGTAACTATCGGGCGCAGGCGCGCCGGACGCCGCCAACTTAAGGCGGGTCGTGTCGGACAGGCGCGAGGGACTGAAGGAGCCAGGGCGGGGCAATCCGCCCTGGTCGAGGTGAGCGCGGGGTTAGCGGCTCTGGCGGCGCAGCTCGGCGATTTCGCTGCGCAGCGCCCTGAGCTCGTCGAGGATGGCCTGCTCGCGGGCCTCCGCGGCCTGTTCCTCGGCGCTGGGCTCGTGGGTGCTCTGCATGGCGTTGACGATCACCGCGATGAACAGGTTGAGCATCATGAAGGTGGCGATGAGGATGTAGGGCACGAAGAACAGCCAGGCCAGCGGATAGGCCTCCATCACCGGACGCACGATGCCCATCGACCAGCTCTCCAGGGTCATCACCTGGAACAGGGTGTAGAGGCTGGCGCCGATGTTACCGAACCACTCGGGGAAGCTCTGGCCGAACAGCTGGGTGGCCATTACCGCGGCGACGTAGAAGATCAGCCCCATCAGCATGACGATGCTGCCCATGCCCGGCAGCGAGGCGAGCAGCGCCTGCACCACCTTGCGCATGCTCGGGTTGATCGAGATCAGGCGCAGCACGCGCAACACGCGCAGGGCGCGCAGCACGGCGAAGGGGCCGCTGGCCGGTACCAGGGCGATGCCCACCACCAGGCAATCGAACACCGCCCAGGGATCGCGCAGCAGGCCGGGGCCGCGGGCGGCGAAGCGCAGCGCCAGCTCGATGACGAAGCAGGCGAGGATGATGGCGTCCAGGGTCAGCAGCGGCCGGCCCCAGTCGGCCATGATCGCCGGCGAGGTCTGCAGGCCGAGAATGGCGGCGTTGATCACGATCAGCAGGGTGACCAGGCGCTGCACGGCCAGGCCGTCCATCAGCTGGCCCAGGCGCTGGCGCCAGTCGGCGGGGGATTGCTTCAGTTCGAGTTCGTTCATGATTACTTCAGTGGATATCGGTGGTCCGGATGCCGTCCGGGATGGGGCGCACGCCTTTCCCGGGTGCCATCCGGGCTACGCGCGGCAACTGCTCAACGATCGTCGAGGGCGAAGGCGGTCAGGCAGAAGGTGGGGATGCCGATGTCCTGCAGCTTCTGCGAGCCGCCCAGTTCCGGCAGGTCGATGATCGCCGCGGCTTCATGGATGCTGGCGCCCATGCGTCGCACCAGCTTGGCGGCGGCCAGCAGGGTGCCGCCGGTGGCGATCAGGTCATCGAAGATCAGCACCGAGTCGCCCTCGCAGAGGCTGTCGGCATGCACCTCGAGGAAGGCTTCGCCGTATTCGGTCTGGTAGCCCTCGCTGAGCACGTCGGCCGGCAGCTTGCCCTGCTTGCGGAACAGCACCAGCGGCTTGTTCAGTTCGTAGGCGATGATCGAGCCGATCAGGAAGCCGCGCGCGTCCATGGCGCCGATATGGCTGAACTCGGCCTCCACGTAACGCTGGATGAAACTGTCGGCGACCATGCGCAGGGCGCGCGGCGACTGGAACAGCGGGGTGATGTCGCGGAAGATCACCCCCGGCTTGGGAAAGTCCGGCACCGGGCGGATCAGGGTCTTGATGCTGAATTCGTCGAAAATCATCGCGGGTTCCTGAAAGGCGCTGCGCCCACGACTCGCGGGCGAGCTCAGACGTCGAGGTTGCCGCCGGCCAGGGCGCACAGCTCGATGGGGTCGAGAATGTGCACTTCCTTGCCTTCGGCTTCGAGCAGCTTGTTCTGTTGGAAGCGGGTAAATACGCGAGACACCGTCTCCACCGCAAGGCCCAAATAGTTACCAATTTCGTTGCGCGACATGGCCAGGCGGAACTGGTTGGCGGAGAAGCCGCGGGCACGGAAACGCGCGGAGAGGTTGACCAGGAAGGTGGCGATGCGTTCGTCGGCGGTCTTCTTCGATAGCAACAGCATCATCTGCTGATCGTCGCGGATCTCCCGGCTCATGACGCGCATCAGCTGGCGGCGCAGCTGCGGCAGCTGCAGGGCCAGGTCGTCGAGGCGCTCGAAGGGGATCTCGCACACCGAGGTGGTCTCCAGCGCCTGGGCCGAGACCGGGTAGCGCTCGCCGTCGACGCCGGACAGGCCGACCAGCTCGCTGGGCAGGTGGAAGCCGGTGATCTGCTCCTCGCCGGCGTCGCTCAGGCTGAAGGTCTTCAGTGCGCCGGAGCGCACGGCGAACACCGAGCCGAAGGCATCGCCCTGGCGGAACAGGAATTCGCCCTTCTTCAGCGGGCGGCCGCGCTTGACGATCTCGTCCAGCGCGTCCATGTCTTCCAGGTTCAGCGAGATCGGCAGGCACAGGCTGGCCAGGCTGCAATCCTTGCAATGGGCTTGATGCTGCGCACGCAGCTTGATGCTCTCGGACATCGTTGGGCTTCCTGGGTAAACACGCAATGTTCGTAAGGGTACAGCAGGGGGCGGATGCCGGCCAGTCGTAGCAAGGTCTGACCATCCGCTCAAGTTCGTCGCCAGGCGGCCGACCCAGACAGTGGAACCTTAGTTCAACGCAGGGAGCAGCGCGATGCGCATCGAATCCGGCGCTCCGCTGGCTAATCTGGTCCGCGGCGTGCAGCGACAAAATAGCGCAGGCGAGCGCAGTCCCGAGGAGGTGCGCGAGGGCCTGCGCATCAGCCTCTCCGAGCTGGGCAGGAGCCTGTCGGCCAAGGCCGGCAAGAACCAGGACATCGACGACAGCGGGCTACCCGACAGCATCAAGCAGCTGCTGAAGATGATCCGCGAGCTGAAGGCGCAGATCGCCGAGAAGCAGGCGCAGATCGAGGCGATCATGCGCGATCAGAGCCTCGATGCGGAAACCAAGCGCCAGCAGCTTGAAGGGCTGCAGACCGAGCTGGCGTCGCTCAATAGCGCCTTGAGTGCGGCCAATGCCAACCTGATCAAGCTGATGCGCGAGAACGGCCTCAGCGACGAGCAGATGATGACGGCCGCCAGCCTGGCGATGGCCTAGCCCTGATCGCCGGCAAGCCGGCTGCTACCGGCGCGGCGGCCGTCAGATCACCCGCGAGAAGCGCTGGCGCACCTGGTCGTTGAGGTAGCGGTCGAACAGCATGCACAGCGAACGTACCAGCAGGCGGCCGGCGGGCAACACTTCGAGGCGCTCGGCGTCGAGTCGGATCAGGCCGTCGCGGGCCAGTTGCTGCAGCTCCGGCCAGAGCGCGGCGAAGTAGTCGCGAAAGACCAGGCCGTGGGCCTGCTCGATGGCGGCGAAATCCAGCTGGAAATGACAGATCAGCTGCTGGATCACCGCGCGGCGCACGCGGTCGTCGGCGTTGCAGTGCAGGCCGCGGCGGGTGGCCAGTTGGCCGTTGCCGAGGCTCTGCTGGTAGCTGGCGATGTCGCTGTCGTTCTGGCTGTAAAGGTCGCCGATCTGGCTGATGGCCGACACCCCCAGGCCGATCAGGTCGCAATGACCGTGGGTGGTGTAGCCCTGGAAGTTGCGCTGCAGGGTGCCTTCCTCCTGGGCCACGGCCAGCTCGTCATCGGGCAGGGCGAAGTGGTCCATGCCGATGTAGCGGTAGCCGGCGCGGGTCAGCTGCTCGATGCTGGCCTGCAGCATCTCCAGTTTCTGCGCCGGGCTGGGCAGGTCGTCGGCGCTGATGCGCCGCTGCGGCATGAAGCGCTCGGGTAGATGGGCGTAGTTGAACAGCGACAGGCGATCCGGCTGCAGGGCGATCACCTCGGCGACGGTACGGGCGAAGCGCTCGGGGGTCTGCTTGGGCAGGCCGTAGATCAGGTCGATGTTCACCGAGCGGAACTGCAGGGTGCGCGCTGCCTCGACTATGGCGCGGGTCTCCTCCAGGGTCTGCAGGCGGTTGACCGCGCGCTGCACCTCGGGGTCGAGGTCCTGCACGCCGAGGCTGACGCGGTTGAAGCCCAGCTCGCGCAGCAGGCCCATGGTCGACCAGTCGGCCTCGCGCGGGTCGATCTCGATGCTGTAGTCGCCGGAGTCGTCGTCCAGCAGGTGGAAGTGCTGGCGCAGGTGCTGCATCAGCCGGCGCAGTTCGTCGTGATTGAGGAAGGTCGGGGTGCCGCCGCCGAAGTGCAGCTGCTCGATCACCTGGCCCCGGTCCAGGTAGCGGCTGATGATCTCGATCTCGCGTTCGAGCTTCTCCAGATAGGGCAGGGCGCGGCCGCGGTCCTTGGTGATCACCTTGTTGCAGGCGCAGTAGTAGCAGATGTGCGCGCAGAACGGGATGTGCAGGTACAGCGACAGCGGGCGCTTGCCCTTGCGGCTGTCGCGCAGGGCGTGCAGCAGGTCGAAGGGGCCGATGTCGTCGTGGAACTGCACGGCGGTCGGATAGGAGGTGTAGCGCGGGCCGGCCAGATCGTAGCGGCGGATCAGGTCGGCGTCCCACTGGATGGCGTCGAGCATGGAAAAAATCCTGGAAAGGCAGTGGGGCCAGTCTAGGGAGTGCGGCGGCGGCGGCTGTTGATCTGAGTCAGGTCGCCGTGTGTTCGCCTGGCGCGCGCGTTACATGTGCCGGCGCGGCTGTAGGTTGGCGCTGAGCGCAGCGAAGCCCAACGGAGGGTAGCGGGCGGCGGCGTTGGATATGGCGTCTCAGTGCCCCATCAGCCAGTGCTGGTGCGGGCCGGGCAGGGTCCAGAGGCCGAACAGGATGACCAGCAGGCCTCCGGTCATGCGAATGCCGCGCTGGCGCAGCAGGGCGGTGACGCGTTCGGCGGCGAGGCCAGTGGCCAGCAGCATCGGCCAGGTGCCCAGGCCGAAGGCCAGCATCAGCACGGCGCTGTCGACCGCGTTGCCCTGGCTGGAGGCCCACAGCAGGGTACTGTAGACCAGCCCGCAGGGCAGCCAGCCCCACAGCCCGCCCAGCACCAGGGCGCGCGGCAGGCTGGTGACCGGCATAAAGCGCCGGGTCAGCGGTTGAATTTGGCGCCACAGGCCGCGGCCGAGCGCCTCGATACGGGTCAGGCCGCTCCACCAGCCGGCCAGGTACAGGCCCATGGCGATCAGCAGCAAGGCCGCCAGGGTGCGCATCACCACTTCGCCGGCGCTGCCGGCAATGGCCCAGCCGGCCAGACCGAGGAGCAGGCCGGCGGCGGCATAGCTGAGGATGCGACCGAGGTTGTAGGCCAGCAGCAGGCGCAGGCGGCGGCCGCGCTGCTCGGCCGGGATGGCCAGGGTCAGCGCGCCCATCAGGCCGCCGCACATGCCCAGGCAGTGGCCGCCGCCGAGCAGGCCGAGAATCAGCGCCGACAGCAGCAGCGGCGCCAGCTCAAGCATCGGGCTTGTCCTGCTTGTTCTGGCTTTCGGCCTGCTCGACGCCGGCCTTGTGCAGCGGGTCTTCGTCGTCGAACAGGATGCTGTGTGCCGGGCCGTCGAGGTCATCGTACTGGCCGCTGTCCACCGCCCAGAAGAACAGCCAGATGGCGAAGCCGACCAGGGCGATGGCGACGGGAATCAGGATGTAGAGGGCGGACATGCTGTCTCCATGGTGGGCATCTGGGTAGGCGCGAGCGCTGCTCGCGAACCGCTTGGTCGCGAGCAGCGCTCGCGCCTAGGTGTTCGGGGTGCGGCTCAGGCGCAGCGCGTTGAGTACCACCAGCAGCGAGCTGAGCGACATGCCCACGGCGGCCCAGATCGGCGTGATCCAGCCCAGCGCGGCGAAGGGCAGCACCAGGCCATTGTACAGAGTCGCCCAGGACAGGTTCTCGATGATGATGCGCCGCGTGCGCCGGGCAAGCTTCAGCCCTTCCACCAGACTGCTCAGGCGGTTGGACAGCAGCACCGCATCGGCGCTGGTTTTGGCCAGGTCGGACGCTGAACCCATGGCCACGCTGATATCGGCGGCGGCCAGCACCGGCACGTCGTTGACCCCGTCGCCCAGCATCAGCACGCGGCGACCCTCGCCGTGCAACTGCTTGAGCACCGCCAGCTTGGCATCCGGGGTCAGGCCGCCGCGCGCGTCCTCGATACCGAGCTGGCGCGCCACTTCGCCGACCATCGGCGAGCTGTCGCCGGACAGCAGGTGGATGTGCCAGCCCCGGGTGCGTGCCGCGGCGATCAGCTGCGCGGCGTCGTCGCGCAGGCGGTCGTCGAGGACGAACCAGGCCAGCGGCCCTTGCTCGTCGCCCAGCAGCAGCCATTGGCCGTGCTCGCCGGCAATCGACGGCACGGCTTGGCCGCTCAGGGCGCAGACGAAAGTCGCTTCGCCGATACGCAGCAGGCGGCCTTCGACACGGCCCTGCAGGCCCTGGCCGGGATGGCTGTCGACGGATTCCGCGGCGTGCGGCGCCTGGCCGAAGGCGCGGGCGATGGGATGCTCGGAGCGATTCTCCAGCGCTGCGGCGAGCGCCAGGCAGGCGCCTTCGTCGAGTTCGCGCAACGGGTGGATGGCCTTGAGCGTCAGGCGTCCTTCGGTGAGGGTGCCGGTCTTGTCCAGTACCAGGGTGTCGATCTGGTTGAGGCCTTCGAGCACATGGCCGCGGGTCAGCAGCATGCCCAGTTTGTGCAGGCTGCCGGTGGCGGTGGTCAAGGCGGTGGGGGTGGCCAGCGCCAGCGCGCAGGGGCAGGTGGCCACCAGCAGCGAGAGCACCACCCAGAAGGCGCGCTCGGCATCGATCTGCCACCAGGCCAGGCCGACCAGCGCCGCGGCGATCAGGATAAACAGCAGGAACCACTGCGCCACCCGGTCGGCGATCTCCGCCAGGCGCGGCTTCTCGCTCTGTGCCCGCTCCAGCAGGCGGACGATGGCCGACAGGCGGGTGGCGTCGCCCAGGGCCTGCACCTCGACGGTCAGCGGCCCTTCGACGTTGAGCGTGCCGGCGGTGACGCTGTCGCCGACGCTGCGCGGCTGTGGCAGGTATTCGCCGGTGAGCAGCGACTCGTCGACGCTGGACTGGCCGGCCAGCACGCGGCCGTCGGCGGGAATCAGTGCGCCGGGCTGGACCAGCACGCGTTCACCGGTCTGCAGTTCGCTGAGCAGCACGCGCTGGCTCTGGCCGCCTTGGTCCAGACGCAGGCAGGAGGCCGGCAGCAGCTTGACCAGCTGCGCGGTGGCCGCCGCCGTGCGTTCGCGGGCGCGCCGCTCCAGATAACGGCCGGCCAGCAGGAACAGGGCGAACATGCCCACCGCATCGAAGTACAGCTCGCCCTGGCCGGTGACGGTGGACCAGATGCCGGCGACGTAGGCGCCGCCGATGGCCAGCGACACCGAGACGTCCATGGTCAGGTGGCGGGTGCGCAGGTCGCGCAGGGCGCCGCGGAAGAACTGGCCGCAGCAGTAGAAGACGATGGGGGTGGTGAGGAACAGGCTGGTCCAGCGCAGGATCTTGTCCAGCTCTGGCGACAGGTCGATGTTGAATTCCGGCCAGGTGGCCATGGTCGCCATCATCACCTGCATCCACAGCAGCCCGGCCACGCCCAGCTCGCGCATGCTGCGGCGGTTCTCCGCGGCCAGGCGCGCGGCGGCCTGGTCGGCCTGCCAGGGGTGGCCGGCATAGCCGATGCGGCGCAGCTCGGCGAGCAGCTGGCTGAGCGGCAGCTGGCTGTCGCTCCAGCGCACCTGCAGGCGGTGGTTGGACAGGTTCAGGTGCGCCTCGGCGACCCCGGGCACGCCGCGCAGGTGTTTCTCGATCAGCCAGCCGCAGGCGGCGCAGCTGATGCCTTCGATCAGCAGCTGGGTCTCGCTCAGCTCGCCGTCCTGCTGAACGAAGGGCTGCTGCACCTCGCTGCGGTCGTACAGCGCCAGTTCGTCCGGAAGGGCCTGGGGCAGCGCCTGCGGATTGGCGGCGTTCTCGCTGCGGTGCTTGTAGTAGTGCTCCAGGCCGCCGGCGACTATGGCCTCGGCCACCGCCTGGCAGCCGGGGCAGCACATTTCACGGCTTTGGCCGAGCACCTCGGCACGATAACGGCTGCCGGCGGGAACCGGCAGGCCGCAGTGGTAGCAGGGAGTAGGGGCGGGCATCGGCAGGGTCAGTAGGAAGGGTTGTCACCGATCATGATGGTCTGGCCATCGGCGATGTTCTCTTCCTCGAACAGGCGCCAGCTCTGGCTGCCTTCCTGGCCGAGCAGTTCGACGAAGCGGCGGCCACTGACTTGGTCGACCATCTGTCCACGGTACTGGCCATCGGCGCCGGGTTGCAGGATGACGCGGCGATCGCGCTCCGGCTGGGTCGGCGAGATCAGGTTGAGGACGATCTGCTGCGGCCGGCTGTTGCCTTGCAGGCTCAGGGTCGCGGTGCCGGTGCTGTCGTCGAGCACCAGCTCGCCGTGCAGCTGCAGGCGCTCGGCCAGTTTCTCGCGCTCCAGCGACTGGTTGATGCCCTTGCCGACGTCGTAGTAGTCGTCGGAGATCAGCCCCGGCGGATTCTTGGTGGCGATGGTGAGCAGGGTCAGACCCTGCACCACCGAATAGCCCAGCAAGAACAGGATGAACCAGGGCCAGAACTGCTTGTACCAGGGTTTGACAGGCGAAGGGGTTTGCTCGGACATGCTCTTTCCGTTGTCAGCGGACGCTCGGGCCGATAAAGCGGCTGTCGGCGTCGTTCTCGATACTGGGGTCGTCCAGCGCGCGCACGCGGAAGACGATTTCGTTGGCGCTGGAGGGCAGTTTCTCCGGGGCGATGGACAGCTCCACCGGGAAGGCATACACCTCGCCGGCCAGCGCCCGCACCTCGCGCTTGCCCTCGTAGACCAGGCCGTCGAGGCCTTCGGCCTCGACCAGGTAGGTCATGTCGCGCTGCGCCTTGTTCATGATCTTCAGGGTGTAGACGTTCTCGATGTGGCCGCGCTCGTTCTCGCGGAACAGCACGCGGTCCTTGATCACGTCCAGCTCCACCAGCGGGCGAGTGGCCACGGCCCAGGCGAACAGGCCGATCATCGCCAGCAGCGCGACGGCGTAGCCTATCAGGCGCGGGCGCAGCAGGTGGGTCTTGTGCCCGGAAAGATTGTGTTCGGTTGTGTAGCTGATCAGCCCCTTGGGGTAGTTCATCTTCTCCATGATGCTGTCGCAGGCGTCGATGCAGGCGGCGCAGCCGATGCACTCGATCTGCAGGCCGTCGCGGATGTCGATGCCGGTGGGGCAGACCTGCACGCACATCTTGCAGTCGATGCAGTCGCCCAGGCCCTGGGCCTTGTAGTCGGCGTCCTTCTTGCGCGGGCCGCGACTCTCGCCGCGGCGCGGGTCGTAGGAAACGATCAGGGTGTCCTGGTCGAACATCACGCTCTGGAAGCGCGCGTAGGGGCACATGTAGATGCACACCTGCTCGCGCAGCCAGCCGGCGTTGCCGTAGGTGGCCAGGGTAAAGAAGCCGACCCAGAACACCGCCCAGCCGTTGGCCTGGAAGGTCAGCAGTTCGGGGATCAGTTCGCGGATCGGCGCGAAGTAGCCGACGAAGGTCAGCGCGGTGAGCAGCGAGACGCCGAGCCATATGCCGTGCTTGGCGGCCTTGCGGGCCAGCTTGGCGCCGCTCATGGGTTGTTTGTCCAGCTTCATGCGCTGGTTGCGGTCGCCCTCGGTGACCTTCTCCGCCCACATGAACACCCAGGTCCACACGCTCTGCGGGCAGGTGTAGCCGCACCAGACGCGGCCGGCGAACACGGTGATGAAGAACAGGCCGAAGGCGCAGATGATCAGCAGCCAGGACAGCAGCATGAAATCCTGCGGCCAGTAGGTGGCGCCGAAGATGTGGAATTTGCGTTCCGGCAGGTTCCACCAGACGGCCTGGCGACCATCCCAGTTCAGCCACACGGTACCGAAGAACAGCAGGAAGAGGAGGGCGCCACCAGCGAGTCGAAGGTTGCGAAACAGACCGGTGAATGCGCGGGTGTAGATCTTCTCGCGACTGGCGTAGAGGTCGACGCTGGCATTCTTGGCAGAAGGAGGGGTGACGTCCTGGACGGGGATCTGTTCGCTCATCAATGCATACCAAAGCGGTTGGTTGGCAGCCCGGGCCGATACGTGCCGGTCAGGGTCAATTCACGGTAGCTACATGGTACGCCCGAAAGACAACGCCCGGGTGCGACCAGCGGTCGCGTCCCGGGCGTTCATTGACCCTTGTCAACAGAGTCGTTCTGCGATTACTGCTCTTCGGCCTTGTGCGACAGGCTGTACACGTAAGCGGCCAGCAGGTGCACCTTGTCGTTGCCGAGGAATTCTTCCTGGGCCGGCATGTTGCCGTGACGACCGTAGCGGATGCTCTGCTGCAGTTGTGCATAGCTGCTGCCGTAGATGAAGGCTGCCGGGTTGGTCAGGTTGGGCGCGCCCATGGCCGGGGTGCCCTTGCCGTCGGCGCCGTGGCAGGCGAAGCAGGTACCGGCGAAGACCTTCTGGCCCGCTGCGATATCGGCTTCCACGCCTTCCGGCAGTTCACGACCAGCCAGTTCGGTCAACACGTAGGCGGCGACGTTGCGCACGCCGTCTTCGCCGATGGCCGGGCCCTGGGCCGGCATGGCGCCCTGGCGGCCAGCGAGGATGGTGGTCTTGATGGTTTCCGGCTCGCCGCCCCAGCGCCATTCGCTGTCGGTCAGGTTGGGGAAACCGTAGCTGCCCTTGGCGTCGGAGCCGTGGCAGACCGAGCAGTTGGAGGCGAACAGGCGACCGCCCATTTTCAGGGCTTGTTCGTCCTTGGCCACTTCCTCGATCGGCATGGCGGCATATTTGGCGAACAGCGGGCCGTATTGCTCGTCGGCGCGCGCCATTTCCTTTTCCCACTGGTGCACGCCGGTCCAGCCGGTGTGACGCATGGAGCCGTCGGCGATCTGTACGCCAGCGGCGAAGGGGGTCTGCTTGTCGCTGTCGACGTAGTCGTAGCCCGGCAGCACGCCTTTCCAGTTGCCCAGGCCCGGATACAGGGCCAGGTAGCCCAGGGCGAAGACGATGGTGGCGACGAACAGCATGAACCACCACTTGGGCAGCGGGTTGTCATACTCCTCGATGCCGTCGAAGGCATGGCCGACGGTTTCCTCGGTGGTCTCCTGGCGCTGGCCCTTGCGGGTGCCGAAGATCAGCCAGGTCAGGGCGAAGATGGTGCCCAGAGACAGAATGGTTACGTACCAACTCCAGAACGTGGTCATTGGTTATTGCTCCTGGAAGAGTCTTGGTCGCGCTTGGACTCGGGCTCGTCGGCGAAGGGCAGGTTGGCAGCCTCGTCGAAGCTGGACTTGCGCTTGCTGCTGTAGGCCCAGAGCACCACGCCGATGAAGGCGATGAACACCACCGCCGTGCCGATGCCGCGAATCATCCCGATGTCCATAGCGTTTTACCGTTTGTTCTTGATGGAAGTGCCGAGAACCTGCAGGTACGCGACCAGCGCGTCCATTTCGGTCTTGCCTTTCACCGCATCCTTGGCGCCGGCGATGTCCTCGTCGCTGTAGGGGATGCCGAAGCCACGCATGACTTCCATCTTCTTCGCGGTGTCGCGGCCGTCGAGCTTGTTCTCCACCAGCCAGGGGTAGGCGGGCATCTTCGACTCGGGCACGACGTTGCGCGGGTTGTACAGGTGGGCGCGGTGCCACTCGTCTGAGTAGCGGCCGCCGACGCGGGCCAGGTCCGGGCCGGTACGCTTGGAGCCCCACAGGAAGGGGTGATCCCAAACGCTTTCGCCAGCGACGGAGTAGTGGCCGTAGCGCTCGGTCTCGGCGCGGAACGGACGGATCATCTGCGAGTGGCAGCCGACGCAGCCTTCCTTGATGTAGATATCGCGACCTTCCAGCTGCAGCGCGGTGTAGGGCTTGAGGCCCTCCACCGGCTCGTTGGTGACGTCCTGGAAGAACAGCGGGACGATCTGGGTCAGGCCGCCGATGCTGACGGCGATCACCATCAGCAGCGCCATCAGGCCGATATTCTTCTCGATGATTTCGTGTTTCATCAGTGAGCGCTCCCCGCGGTGAACTGCGCAGCCGCTTCGTATTCAGCCGGCTTGGCGGCACGCACGGTGCGGTAGGTGTTGTAGGCCATCAACAGCATGCCGGTGACGAAGAAGGCGCCGCCGATCATGCGCACGATGTAGCCGGGGTGGCTGGCTTCCAGCGCTTCGACGAAGGAGTAGGTGAGGGTGCCGTCCTCGTTCACCGCGCGCCACATCAGGCCCTGGGTGATGCCGTTGACCCACATCGAGGCGATGTACAGCACGGTGCCGATGGTGGCGAGCCAGAAGTGGGCGTTGATCAGGCCGACGCTGTGCATCTGCTCGCGGCCGAACACCTTCGGGATCAGGTGATAGAGCGAGCCGATGGAGATCATCGCGACCCAGCCGAGCGCGCCGGCGTGGACGTGGCCGATGGTCCAGTCGGTGTAGTGCGACAGGGCGTTGACGGTCTTGATCGCCATCATCGGGCCTTCGAAGGTCGACATGCCGTAGAACGCCAGGGAAACGACCAGGAAGCGCAGGATCGGGTCGGTGCGCAGCTTATGCCAGGCGCCGGACAGGCTCATCATGCCGTTGATCATGCCGCCCCAGCTCGGTGCCAGCAGAATCACCGACATGGCCATGCCCAGGGACTGGGCCCAGTCCGGCAGCGCGGTGTAGTGCAGGTGGTGCGGACCGGCCCAGATGTACAGGGTGATCAGCGCCCAGAAGTGCACGATGGACAGGCGGTAGGAGTAGATCGGACGCTCGGCCTGCTTGGGTACGAAGTAGTACATCATGCCGAGGAAGCCGGTGGTCAGGAAGAAGCCCACGGCGTTGTGGCCGTACCACCACTGGATCATCGCGTCGGTGGCGCCGGCGTACATGGAGTACGACTTGAACAGGCTGACCGGCATTTCCATGCTGTTGACGATGTGCAGCATGGCGGTGACCAGGATGAAGGCGCCGAAGAACCAGTTGCCCACATAGATGTGCTTGGTCCGACGCTTGACGATGGTGCCGAAGAACACCACCAGGTAGGTCACCCAGACCACGCCCAGGAGGATGTCGATCGGCCACTCCAGCTCGGCGTATTCCTTGGAGCTGGTGTAGCCCATGGGCAGGGTGATCACGGCGAGCACGATCACCGCTTGCCAACCCCAGAAGGTGAAGGCAGCCAGACCGTCGGAGATCAGGCGCGCCTGGCAGGTGCGCTGAACCACGTAGTACGAGGTGGCGAACAGTGCGCATCCGCCGAAGGCGAAGATCACCGCGTTGGTGTGCAGCGGGCGCAGACGGCCGAAGCTGGTCCACGGAAGGTTCAGGTTGAGTTCCGGCCACACGAGTTGTGCGGCGATGAACACACCTAGACCCATCCCAATGACCCCCCAGATCACCGTCATAATGGCGAACTGGCGGACCACCTTATAGTTATAAGCAGTCTGACTGATTGCTGTGCTCATGCTAGGGGTTCCACGGTTAATGGAGTTTTATGGGGCAAAAATCGGCGGCAAGTATGGAGAAAGCAGGTAGCCATTGCAACGCAACATACCGACGCGATTAGGGTTTCAGAGCCTTTCGCGTGCCTTGGCCGGGGCCTTGGTAGTGGCGTTGGCAGACTTTTGCGCAACCAGTTTGCGCGGCGCTAAGAAGGGATCGCCTTGGAGTTGTGGCAGATGGCGACTGAAAGGCAGCTTAGCCCAGTTCAAGGGAATTGCCGGGCTATTGGTCGGCGGGTGCGACACTGGGTCGCAGACATATAAAGGAAGGGCCGGCGACCCGTTTGCAGTCGCCGGCAGGCTGAGGGTTACTCGGCGTCGCCCTGGCTCAGCTTGAGCACGTAGGCGGCCAGCAGGTGGGCCTTGTCGTTGCCGAGGAAGTCTTCCTGGGCGGGCATGTTGCCGCTGCGGCCGTAGCGGATGGTCTGCTGCAGTTGGGCGAAGCTGCTGCCGTAGATAAAGGCGCCGGGCTGACGCAGGTTGGGCGCGCCCATCAGCGCCATGCCGCTGCCGTCCTGGCCATGGCACGCCGAGCAGGTGCTGGCGAAGATCTGCTGGCCGGCGGCGATGTCGGCCTGCGCATCGTCCGGCAGCTCGCGGCCGCCCAGCTCGCTGAGGACGTAGGCGGCGACGTTGCGCACGCCGTCCTCGCCGATGGCCGGACCTTGCGCCGGCATCATGCCGATGCGGCCCTTGAGGATGCTGGTCTTGATCGTCTCCGCCGCGCCGCCCCAGCGCCAGCTGCCGTCGGCCAGGTTGGGGAAGCCGTAGCTGCCCTTGGCGTCGGAGCCGTGGCAGACCGAGCAGTTGGAGGCGAACAGGCGGCCGCCCATCTTCAGCGCCTGCTCGTCCTTGGCTACTTCCTCGATGGGCATGGAGGCGAACTTGGCGAAGATCGGCCCGTACTCCTCGTCGGCGCGGTCCATCTCGCGCTGCCACTGGGTGACCTGGGTCCAGCCGCCTTCGTAGCCCGGCAGCCAGCCCCTGAAGTTGCCCAGGCCGGGGTAGAGCAGCAGGTAGGCGATGGAGAACAGCAGGGTGCCGAGGAACAGCATGAACCACCACTTGGGCAGCGGGTTGTCGTACTCCTCGATGCCGTCGAAGGCATGGCCCATGGTCTGCTCGGTGGGGTTCTTGTGCACCTCGCTCTTGCGGGTGGCGAAGATCAGCCAGAACAGGGCGACCAGGGTGCCGATGGTCAGCAGGGTGATGTACCAGCTCCAGAAGGGGGTCATGCGTCAGTCCTCGAAACGGCGGGCTTGGCTTCGTCGGCGAAGGGCAGGTTGGCCGCAGCGGCGAAGGCGTCGCGGCGTTTGCCGCTGTAGGCCCAGAGGGTCACGGCGGTGAAGGCGATCAGTACCAGGGCGGTGCCCAGACCGCGCAGGGTGCCGACATCGATCAGCTCGAACATGGCGTTCACCTCCTGTTCTTCACGGCGGTGCCGAGCACCTGGAGATAGGCGACCAGGGCGTCCATCTCGCTCTTGCCTTTCACTGCCTCGCCAGCGCCGGCGATATCCGCGTCGCTGTATGGCACGCCGAGCATGCGCAGGGCACTCATCTTCCTGGCGGTGTCCTGGCCGTCGAGCTTGTTCTCCACCAGCCAGGGGTAGGACGGCATCTTCGACTCGGGCACGACGTTGCGCGGGTTGTACAGGTGAGCGCGGTGCCACTCGTCCGAGTAGCGGCCGCCGACGCGGGCCAGGTCCGGGCCGGTACGCTTGGAGCCCCACAGGAAGGGGTGATCCCAAACGCTTTCGCCAGCGACGGAGTAGTGGCCGTAGCGCTCGGTCTCGGCGCGGAACGGACGGATCATCTGCGAATGGCAGCCGACGCAGCCTTCCTTGATGTAGATATCGCGACCTTCCAGCTGCAGCGCGGTGTAGGGCTTGAGGCCCTCCACCGGCTCGTTGGTGACGTCCTGGAAGAACAGCGGGACGATCTGCGTCAGGCCGCCGATGCTCACCGCGAGGATCATCACCAGGGCCATCAGGCCGATGTTCTTCTCGAGAATCTCGTGTTTCATCAGTGCGCTCCTTCAACCGAGAACTGCGCGGCGGCTTGCACCTCGGCCGGTTTCGCCGCGCGCACGGTCAGCCAGGTGTTCCAGGCCATCAGCAGCATGCCGACGAAGAAGATGGCGCCGCCGATCACCCGCACCACGAAGCCGGGGTGGCTGGCTTCCAGCGCCTCGACGAAGGAGTAGGTGAGGGTGCCGTCCTCGTTCACCGCGCGCCACATCAGGCCCTGGGTGATGCCGTTGACCCACATCGAGGCGATGTACAGCACGGTGCCGATGGTAGCGAGCCAGAAGTGGGCGTTGATCAGGCCGACGCTGTGCATCTGCTCGCGGCCGAACACCTTGGGAATCAGGTGATAGAGCGAGCCGATCGACACCATGGCGACCCAGCCGAGCGCGCCGGCGTGGACGTGGCCGATGGTCCAGTCGGTGTAGTGCGACAGGGCGTTGACGGTCTTGATCGCCATCATCGGGCCTTCGAAGGTGCTCATGCCGTAGAAGGCCAGCGACACCACCAGAAAACGCAGGATCGGATCGGTGCGCAGCTTATGCCAGGCCCCGGAGAGGGTCATCATGCCGTTGATCATGCCGCCCCAGCTGGGCGCCAGGAGGATCAGCGACATCACCATGCCGAGGCTCTGCGCCCAGTCCGGCAGGGCGGTGTAGTGCAGGTGGTGCGGGCCGGCCCAGATGTACACCGCGATCAGCGCCCAGAAGTGGACGATGGACAGGCGGTAGGAGTAGACCGGGCGTTCGGCCTGCTTGGGCACGAAGTAATACATCATCCCGAGGAAGCCGGCAGTGAGGAAGAAGCCCACGGCGTTGTGCCCGTACCACCACTGGATCATCGCGTCGGTGGCGCCGGCGTACAGCGAGTAGGACTTGGTCAGGGTCACCGGAATCTCCAGGTTGTTGACCACGTGCAGGATCGCCACGGTGAGGATGAAACCGCCGAAGAACCAGTTGCCCACGTAGATGTGGCTGACCTTGCGCTTGACGATGGTGCCGAAGAAGACGATGGCGTAGGCGATCCAGACCACCGTGATGAGGAGGTCGATCGGCCATTCCAGTTCGGCGTATTCCTTGGAGCTGGTCCAGCCCAGCGGCAGGCTGATGGCGGCCAGGACGATTACCAGTTGCCAGCCCCAGAAGGTGAAGGCGGCCAGCTTGGGCGCGAACAGCGCGGCCTGGCTGGTGCGCTGCACCGCGTAGTAGCTGGTGGCGAACAGCGCGCAGCCGCCGAAGGCGAAGATCACCGCGTTGGTGTGCAGCGGCCGCAGGCGGCCGAAGCTGGTCCACGGCAGGTTGAAGTTGAGGTCGGGCCAGGCCAGCTGGGCGGCGATGAAAACGCCGAGTCCCATGCCGACGATGCCCCAAACCACCGTCATAATGGCGAACTGGCGAACCACCCTGTAGTTGTAGGCGGAACGGGTTGTTGTGTTCATGTCTGGGTTTCCATCCACGGTTATGGCAGAGCGGCCGATAACCCTGGCGTGCGCAGGCATGAGCAAGCCACGACCGCCACGGATATCGACGCGAGGCAAGCATGAGCAAAGGGCCATCCGGGTTTATTGACGCCGATCAATGCGCGCAGGGGCTGCCCTGGCTGTGGGACAGGCCGGCGGGCGAGGCGCGCGCGACGCTGATCCTCGCCCACGGCGCCGGGGCGCCGATGGACAGCGAATTCATGCAGCGCATGGCCCAAGGCCTGGCGGCGCGCGGGGTTGCGGTGCTGCGCTTCGAGTTCGCCTACATGGCCGCGCGGCGTGTGGACGGCAAGCAACGCCCACCCAATCCACAGGCGCAACTGCTGCAGCAATGGCGCGATGTGCATGCCCGGGTGCGCCAACAGGTCGCAGGGCCGCTGGCCATCGGCGGCAAGTCGATGGGCGGGCGCATGGCCAGTCTGCTGGCCGACGAACTGGGCGCCGACGCCCTGGTCTGCCTGGGCTATCCCTTCTACGCCGCCGGCAAGCCGGAAAAACCGCGGGTCGCGCACCTGGCCGAGCTGCGCACCAAGACGCTGATCGTGCAGGGCGAGCGCGACGCCCTGGGCAATCGTGAGGCGGTGGCCGGCTATGCCCTGGCGCCGGCGATCCGCCTGCACTGGCTGACGGCAGCCGACCACGACCTAAAGCCGCTGAAAAGCTCGGGCTGCA
Organism: Pseudomonas sp. EGD-AK9; assembly: GCF_000465935.2. Taxonomy (NCBI): domain Bacteria; kingdom Pseudomonadati; phylum Pseudomonadota; class Gammaproteobacteria; order Pseudomonadales; family Pseudomonadaceae; genus Pseudomonas; species Pseudomonas sp. EGD-AK9. The sequence goes on along the minus strand of NZ_AVOF01000118.1, from coordinate 4,758 downwards.
GTCATGAGCAGCACCTGGCCGACGCGGCGCAGGCGGTGGCGGACTTTCTTGCCGGGGCGTCGCAGCCGCGGCTTTAGTTGCGAAAGAGGCAGCCTGGTGGAGCGCCGCGCGTACCAGCCATAGCGGCTAACCGGGCAAAAAAAACCGCCCATAGGGGCGGTGCAGAACATCGGTCGAAGACTTCGACCAGGAGAGAGGGCGTGCGCAGCTGGCCTTGCGTGGCCTGGCGCAAGTCGCCTGGGCCGAACCGCCGCAGTCAATCGGCTCCGGCTCGGCGGCGACAACTGCCGGCGAGTATGGGCAGTGCGCCGGCTGCGGGGAAATCGCTTCTGCCTATCTGCCTCATAGACAAGGCAGCTGCCACCTAACGGGGCGGCGTGCGACCCGTGGGTCACGGCGTTGCACCTCGTTGGTGCGCAGGGCTCGGGTTTTTTTATCAAACCATTGAAATAAAAGGAATTACTGCGCTGGCTCGGGCCTTGCAAAGCTCCCCGCAAGTCCGGGTGACAAGGAGTACGGCATGGCCCGCACCTTTTATGACGAGATGTACGACGCGAGCGGCGCAGTCCGCCCGCACTACCGTGAATTTGCCCGCTGGCTGGCAGAGACGCCGGACGAACTGCTGGCCCAGCGCCGCCGCGAAGCCGACCTGCTGTTCCACCGCGCCGGCATCACCTTCACCCTCTATGGCGACGATCAGGGCACCGAGCGCCTGATCCCCTTCGACATCGTCCCGCGCAGCATTCCGATGAGCGAATGGCGCATGGTCGAGCGCGGCTGCATCCAGCGCGTGCAGGCGCTCAACCTGTTCCTCGCCGACCTCTACCACGACCAGCGCATCATCAAGGCCGGCATCATCCCGGCCGAGCAGGTGCTGGCCAACGAGGGCTATCAGATGGCCATGCAGGGCCTCGACCTGCACCGCGACATCTACGCGCACATCGCCGGGGTCGACCTGGTGCGCGACGGCGACGGCAGCTACTACGTGCTGGAAGACAACCTGCGCACCCCCAGCGGCGTCAGCTACATGCTCGAAGACCGCAAGATGATGATGCGCCTGTTCCCCGAGCTGTTCGCCGCGCAGCGCGTGGCGCCGGTGGACCATTACCCGAACCTGCTGCTCGACACCCTGAAGAGCTCCAGTGCGCTGGACAACCCCACGGTGGTGGTGCTGACCCCGGGGCGCTTCAACAGCGCCTACTTCGAGCACGCCTTCCTCGCCCGCGAGATGGGCGTGGAGCTGGTGGAGGGCGCCGACCTGTTCGTCCGCGACGACAAGGTGTACATGCGCACCACCGCCGGTGCGCGCCAGGTCGACGTGATCTACCGCCGCCTCGACGACGCCTTCCTCGACCCGCTGGCCTTCAACCCCGACTCCATGCTCGGCGTGCCCGGCCTGCTGGCCGCCTACCGCTCGCGCAACGTGGTGCTGGCCAACGCCATCGGCACCGGGGTGGCGGACGACAAGTCGGTCTACCCCTTCGTCGGCGACATGATCCGCTTCTACCTGGACGAGGAACCCATCCTGAACAACGTGCCGACCTGGCAGTGCCGCAAGCCGGAGGAACTGTCCCACGTGCTGGCCCACCTGCCCGAGCTGGTGGTCAAGGAAACCCAGGGCTCCGGCGGCTACGGCATGCTGGTCGGGCCGGCGGCGAGCAAGGCCGAGATCGAGGCCTTCCGCGCGCGGCTGATGGCCAAGCCCGAGGCCTACATCGCCCAGCCGACGCTGAGCTTGTCGACCTGCCCGACCTTCGTCGAGCGCGGCATCGCCCCGCGCCATATCGACCTGCGCCCCTTCGTCCTGTCCGGGCGCGAAACCCGCCTGGTGCCCGGCGGCCTGACCCGCGTGGCGCTGCGCGAAGGCTCGCTGGTGGTCAACTCGTCGCAGGGCGGCGGTACCAAGGACACCTGGGTGGTGGAGGACTGAACATGCTGTCGAGAACTGCCTCCGATCTGTACTGGATGTCGCGCTACCTGGAGCGCGCCGAGAACCTCGCGCGCATGCTCGACGTCAGCTACTCGCTGTCGCTGATGCCGCAGGACGGCCGCGGCGACGGCCTCGATGAACTGGCCATGCCGCTGCTGATCACCGGCACCCTGGACGCCTACCTGGAATGTCACGGCCCGCTGCACGCCGAGCGCATGCTGCATTTCTTCGCCCTCGACGCGAGCAACCCGGCGAGCATCTACTGCTGCCTGCAGGCCGCGCGGGCCAACGCCCATGCGGTGCGCGGGCGAATCACCGCGGACATGTGGGAAAACATCAACGCCACCTGGCTGGAGATGCGCGGCATCGCCGAGCAGGGCCTGGGCCGCTACGGCATCAGCCGCTTCTGCGAGTGGGTCAAGGAGCGTTCGCACCTGTTTCGCGGCGCCACCTTCGGCACCATCATGCGCGGCGAGGCCTACCGCTTCATCCGCCTGGGCACTTTCATCGAACGCGCCGACAACACCCTGCGCCTGCTCGATGCGCGCTACGAGATGCTCGGCGAGGAGATCGACGAGCTGGAAGAACGCACCGCGCGCAGCTACTACCAATGGAATGCGCTGCTGCGTGCGCTGTCGTCGTCCGAGGCCTTCGCCGAGATCTACCGCGGCTCGCCGCGCACGCGCAAGGTCGCCGAACTGCTGCTGCTGCGCCCCGAGGTGCCGCGGTCGCTGCGCGCCTGCATGGAGGAACTCAACCTGATGCTCGCCGGCCTGCCCGGCGACAACGGCCGCTCGGCGCAGCGCCTGGCCGCCGAGCTGGATGCGCGGCTGCGCTACACCGGCATCGACGAAGTGCTCGGCGAAGGCCTGCACGCCTGGCTCACCGACTTCATCCTGTTGGTGCGCCAGCTGGGCAACACCATCCACACGTCCTACCTGGAGGTCGCATGAGACTCTCGATCAGCCACGACACCACCTATCGCTACGACGACCAGGTGCGCGCGAGCATCCAGTACCTGCGCCTGACCCCGCACGACAGCGAGCGCCAGCAGGTGCTCAGCTGGCAGCTCGACCTGCCGCGCCCGGTGCGTGCGCAGCTCGACCCCTACGGCAATATCCTCCATGTGCTGACCCTCGACGAGCCACACGAGGCCATCGTCATCGGCGCCCGCGGCCAGGTCGATATCGACGAGGCACGCGAGGCCGAACACGAACGCCAGTCGGCGCTGCCCTTCCTGCGGTTCACCCGCCTGACCGAGGCCGACGACGCCCTGCGCGAGTTCGCCAGCCAGCAGAGCAAGGCGCGCAGCGACCGCAACGCGCTGATCGAGCTGATGCACGCGCTCAACGCCCATATCGCCTACCAGCCGGGGATCACCGCGGTCGACACCAGCGCCGCCGAAGCCTTCGCCGGGCGCCGCGGCGTGTGCCAGGACCACACCCATGCCTTCCTCGCCTGTGCGCGCAGCCTGGGCGTGCCGGCGCGCTACGTGTCCGGCTACCTGTACACCGACAACGCCGCGCACCTGGCCAGCCACGCCTGGGCCGAAGCCTGGCTGGACGGCGCCTGGTACAGCTTCGACGTGACCAACTGCCTGGCCAAGCCGGAGCGCCACCTCAAGCTGGCGGTCGGCCTGGATTACCTCGACGCCTGCCCGGTACGCGGCATGCGCCGCGGCGGTGGCGGCGAACAGATGCACGCCCTGGTGCAGGTGGCGCCGCTGCTGCAGGTGCAGCAGCAGTAGCCGCGTTGCGCGCTGGCTCGCCCCTACGACCAAAGTGCCGGTCGGGCCGGGCGAAAGCAGCATTGCCGGCGCCTCGCGCCGGGGTGACTCTGGGCGCAGACTGCCCCGAGTAGCTGCGATGCATGGCGTTTCACCTTCTTTCTCTGCCGGCCGCCACCGCCTGCGCCTGAGCAATGGCGCCACGCTGGACGTGGCGCAGCAGCCCTGGGCCGAGCGGGCCGGCATCTGCCTGCGGGTGGCGGCGGGCAGTCACGACGAGCCGGTCGCCTATCCGGGGCTGGCGCATTTTCTCGAGCACCTGCTGTTTCTCGGCAGCCGCGACTACGGCCCCGAACAGGGGCTGATGGCCTATGCCCAGGGCTGCGGCGGCCAGGTCAACGCCTCGACCCAGGCGCGCCATACCGATTTCCTCTGCGAGCTGCCGGCCGAGCGCCTGCAGCCGGCGCTGGCGCGCCTGTTCGACATGCTGTGCCGGCCGCTGCTGGACAGCGCCGCGCAGCTGCGCGAGCGCGAGGTGCTGCAGGCCGAATACCAGGCGCGCAGCGCCGACGCCGACAGCCGCATCGATCACGCCCTGGGCCAGGCGCTGGCGGCGGAGCACCGCTGCGGCTACTTCCTCGCCGGCGATCGCGCCAGCCTGGCCGTCGAGCAGGCCGCCTTTCAGCAGGCGCTGCACGGCTATCACCGGCGCCATTACCAGGCCGGCAACATGCGCCTGACGCTGGTCGGGCCGCAGCCGCCGGAAGACTTGCTGGCCATCGGTGAGGCCCTGCTGGCGCAGTTGCCCGTTGCCGACTCGACGACCATCGGCGAATCCCCGCCGCCCATGCTGCCGCTGCGGGCACCGCGCCTGGGTCTGCAGCAGCGCGCCGCAGCGCTGCACCTGGGCTTTGCCGTGCAACTGAGCGAACCCGGCCTGGCGTCGGCGCTGGCGCTGCTGCTGGACGTGCTGCAGGACCCGGCGCCTGGCGGGCTGCTTGCCGGCTTGCGCCAGGCGCAGCTGTGCCGGCAGTTGCGGGCGCGAGTGCTGTACTGCCACGCCGGGCAGTGCTTGCTGCGCCTGGACTGCACCGCAGCGGCG
>NZ_AVOF01000117.1:0-8400 GCF_000465935.2 Pseudomonas sp. EGD-AK9 | reverse complement strand
GACCTCGGTCAGCACCTTCCTCTACTTCGAGCAGGCGCGTCTGGTGGCCGAATTGTTCCCGGATCGCGCCGCGCAGGTGCGGGTATTCGGCGTGATCGATTTCCTCGTGCAGGCCGGCGCGCTGACCGCGCAGCTGTTCGTCACCGGGCGGGTGGCGCAGCGGCTCGGCGTGCGCGTGCTGCTGTCCGCCGTGCCGGCGCTGGTCTGCCTGGGTTTTCTCGGCCTGGCGCTGGCGCCGACCTTCGCCGTGCTGGCGGCGCTGATGATAGTGCGGCGCATCGGCGAATACGCCTTCGTCCGGCCGGGGCGCGAGATGCTCTTCGCCCCGCTGGACGCCGAGAGCAAGTACAAGGCGAAGAACTTTATCGACACAGTGGTCTATCGCGGCGGCGATGCCCTGAGCGGCTGGGCCAAGGCCGGGCTGGACCTGCTCGGCCACGGCGCCTGGCTGGTGGCGCTGGTCGGCGCACTCTGTGCGGCGCTATGGAGCGCGCTCGGCTGGTACCTGGGCAGCCGCGCGGATCGCCAGGTTGGTGCCGAGCACAGCGGGCGGTGGTGATGGCGCCGGCGCCGTTGGGCTTGGTCGCGGGTTCCTCAGCCCAACCTACTCGGCCACCGCGAGGATTTCCCCGATCAGCCACTGCAGCGCGGCGTCGCGCTGACGTTGCGCCAGGCTGACGATCTCCAGGTGGAAGGGGCCCAAGGCGAAGGGCAGGTCGAACAGCTCAAGCGGCAGCAGGGTGGCGAAATGCCGGGCCAGGGCGGTGGGCAGCACCGCCGCCAGCTCGCTGCCGGCAACTATGTGCGCCGCCTGCAGGTAGTTCGGCGTGGTGTAGAAGATCTGCCGCGACAGGCCCTGCTCGCCCAGCCACTGATCGACCATGCCGCGGGTCTGCCCGCCGTGCACCCAGAGGTGGCGCAGGCGCAGGAAGGTCTCCAGATCCAGGCTGCCCTGGCGCAGCCGCGGATGCTCGCGGCGCACCGCCAGCTTGAGCGTCTCGCTCATCCAGTGGCGACGGGCGAAACGCGCCGGCATCTCGTCGAAACGGCCCAGCACCAGGTCCAGCTCGCCCTTGTCCAACGCCTCCATCGGCAGGCTGGGGCTGAGGTGGCGGATGTCGATGCCGATGCCCGGCGCCTTCTGGCTGAGGCGGTCGAGCAGGCGCGGCATGCACACCAGCTCGACGTAATCGGTGACGGCGATGCGAAAGCGCTGGCGGCTTTCGCCCGGCTCGAAGGCCTCGCCGGCGCTCAGGCTCTGCTCCAGCTGACGCAGTGCGCTGCGGATCGGCGCCTCCAGCGCCAGCGCCCGTGGCGTGGGCTGCATGCGCCGGCCGACGCGCACCAGCAGCGGGTCGCCGAGCAGTTCGCGCAGACGCCCCAGGGCATTGCTCACCGCCGGCTGGCTCAGCGCCAGGCGTTCGGCGGCGCGCGAGACGTTCTGCTCGCGCAGCAGGGCGTCGAGCACGCGTAGCAGGTTGAGATCGAAGTTGGTGAAATTCATCTACTGAATACGTCGTATCACAAGACTAAATTTCAAAAATAGTAGCGGCTTGCTTATGGTGACCCAAGCTTTTTCCTGCGTACCCGAGAGGAACAACAATGACTCAAGTCGTCTCGCCGCTTCGCTGTGCCGCCGTGATCGGCGCCGGCACCATGGGCCGCGGCATCGTCATCAGCCTGGCCAATGCCGGCCTGCGTGTGCTGTGGCTGGATAACAACCCGCAGATGGTCGAGCAGGGCCTGGCGATGGCCGCGGACACCTGGGCGCACAACGTCGCCAAGGGCCGCATCGATGCGGCCGAGGCCGCAGCGCGGCGGGCGCGTGTCGAGGCGGTGGACGGCTACGCGGCGCTGGCCGATGCCGACCTGGTGATCGAGGCGGTGTACGAGAATCTCGAGCTCAAGCAACGCATCTTCCGCGAGCTGGACGCGGTGCTGAAGCCCGGCGCCATCCTCGCCAGCAACACCTCGGCGCTGGATATCGACGCCATCGCCGCCGTCACCGCGCGGCCGGAGGCGGTGCTGGGCCTGCACTTCTTCAGCCCGGCGCACATCATGAAGCTGCTGGAGATCGTGCGCGGCGGCAAGACCGCGCCCGCTGTGCTGCAGGCCGCGCAGGAGCTGGGTGAGCGCATGGGCAAGGTGGCGGTGGTGGCCGGCAACTGCCACGGCTTTATCGGCAACCGCATGCTGCATACCTACGTGCGCGAGGCGCGCATGCTGCTGCTCGAGGGCGCCTGGCCGCAGCAGGTGGATGCGGCGCTGCAGGGCTTCGGCCTCGCCATGGGGCCGTTTCGCATGTACGACGTGGTCGGCATCGACCTGGAATGGCGCGCCCGCGAGCTGGCCGGCCAGGGCCAGGACGACCCGGCGGTGCAGGTGGACAACCGCCTGTGCGAGCTGGGTCGCTTCGGCCAGAAGAGCGGCCAGGGTTATTACCGCTATGCACCCGGCAGCCGCCAGGCCGAGCACGATCCCGAGGTGGACGCGCTGGTGCAGGCCGAGGCCGTACGCGTGGGCTTCACCCGCCGCGATATCGGCACCGAGGAAATTCTCGAGCGCTGCCTGCTGGCGCTGGTCAACGAGGGGGCGAAGATTCTCGAAGAGAACATCGCCGCCAACAGCCGCGATATCGATCTGGTCTATCTCAATGGCTACGGCTTTCCCGCCGAGCGCGGCGGCCCCATGGCGTGGGCCGACGGCGAGGGTGTCGCGGCGATTCATCGGCGCCTGCTGCAACTGACCGAGCGTTTCGGCGCGCACTGGCAGCCGGCGGCGCTGATCGAGCGGCTGGTCAGTCAGAACAAGCGATTCTCCGACGTACAGGAGGGCCAGGTATGAGCTATCAGGCGCCATTGCGCGATATGCGTTTCGTGCTGCACGAGTTGTTCGACGCTGCCGGCCACTGCGAGCGCCTGGGCAACGGCCTGGATCGCGAGCTGATCGACGGTGTGCTGGAGGAGGCGGCGGCCTTCGCCGCAGGCGAGGTCGCGCCGCTCAATCGCAACAGCGACGAGGAGGGCTGCCGCCTGGAAAACGGTCAGGTCAGTACGCCCAGGGGCTTTGCCGAGGCCTACCGGCAATACGTGGACAACGGCTGGGCGAGCATGACCGGGCCGGTGGAGTACGGCGGCCAGGGCTTTCCGCAGCTGGTGGCCTTCGCCTTCCACGAGATGCTGATGGGCGCCTCGCTATCATTCCGCGTCTACTCCGGGCTGACCGAGGGCGCCGTGCTGGCGCTGCACAAGCACGGCAGCGAAACGCTCAAGCAGCAGTACCTGGGCAAGCTGGTCAGTGGCCAGTGGACCGGCACCATGTGCCTGACCGAGCCGCAGGCCGGCACCGACCTGGCCCTGCTGCGCACACGCGCCGAGCCGCAGGCCGATGGCAGCTACAAGGTCAGCGGCAGCAAGATCTTTATCAGCGGTGGCGAGCAGGATTTTTCCGAAAACATCGTCCATCTGGTGCTGGCGCGTCTGCCGGATGCGCCGGCGGGCGTGAAAGGCATCAGCCTGCTGCTGGTGCCGAAATTTATCGCCGCCGCCGACGGCACACCGGGTGAACGCAACACGCTGAGCTGCGGCGCCATCGAGCACAAGATGGGCATCAAGGGCGCCTCCACCTGCGTGATGAACTTCGACGGCGCCACCGGTTGGCTGGTGGGCGAGGCCAACCAGGGGCTGGCCTGCATGTTCACCATGATGAACGACGCGCGCTTTCAGGTCGGCCTGCAGGGCCTCGGCATCGGTGAGGCGGCCTTCCAGGGCGCGCTGCGTTATGCCCGCGAGCGCCTGCAGTCCCGTGGCCTGGCGGGTGTGCAGGCGCCGGACAAGGCGGCCGATCCGATCATCGTTCATCCCGACGTGCGGCGCATGCTGTTGACCCAGAAGACCCTGGTCGAGGGCAGCCGCATGCTCGCCGCCTACACCGCGCGCCAGCTCGACCTGGAGCACGGCGCCGAGTCGGCCGAGGCACGCAAGGCGGCCGGCAAGCGCGCGGCGCTGCTGATCCCCATGGTCAAGGCGTTCTTCACCGACATGGGCCAGGAAGTGGCCAGCCATGGCGTGCAGGTCTATGGCGGCCACGGCTTTATCCGCGAGTGGGGCATGGAACAACTGATGCGCGACAGTCGCATCACCCAGCTGTACGAAGGCGCCAACGGCATTCAGGCGCTGGACTATATCCGCCGTAAATTGCTGGGCGACGGTGGTGCGGAGTTGTCCGCACTGCAGGCCGAGTTCAGCCAGCTGTGCGATGCCGAGGCGGATCGACCGGCCCTGGCTCAGATGGCTAGCCTGGTGCAGGCCCGTCTGGGCGAATGGCGCGAGCTGAGCACGGAAGTGATCGCCGCCTGTCAGCGCGATGTCCAGGAGATCGGCGCCACTTCGGTGGATTTCCTCCAGTACTCGGCCTATGTGCTGCTCGCCGGTTTCTGGCTGCAGGCCGCGGCGCGGGCGCAGGATGCCCTGGAGGCGGGCAGCGGCGAGGCGGGTTTCTACCAGGCCAAGCTGCACAGCGCCGAGTTCTACCTGCGCCGCGTGCTGCCGCGCGCCAGCGCGCACCGCGAAGCCCTGCTGGGCGGCGCGCAGTGCCTGATGGCCATGGATGAGGACAGTTTTGCGTTCTAGCGCGGGTTATTGGTGCGCCGTGCGCACCGAAGGAAACCAGACAACAAGAGGAGCACCCCATGCATCCCTTCAGCTTCGCCACCACCGCGCAGATCCTCTGCGAAGCCGGCGCCAGCCTGCGTCTGGCCGAACTGTGCCGCGAGCGCGGCGCCCGGCGCGTGCTGATCGTCACCGATCCCGGTATCACCCGCCTGGGCCTGCTCGAACCCTTGCTGCCGGGCTTCGCCCGCGCCGGCCTGGGCGTGCAGCTGTTCGACCAGGTGCTGGCCGACCCGCCCGAGGCCGTGGTGCTGGCCGCCGTGGCCCAGGCCCGTGAGCTGCAGGCGGAGCTGATAGTCGGTTTCGGCGGCGGCAGCTCGATGGACGTGGCCAAGCTGGTGGCCTTGCTGGCGCACCCCGACTGCGCTCAGGTGCTGAGCGAGATCTATGGCGTGGGCAATGCCCGCGGCCGGCGCCTGCCGCTGATCCAGGTGCCGACCACCGCCGGTACCGGCTCGGAGGTGACGCCGATCGCCATCGTCACCACCGGCGAGACCACCAAGCTGGGCGTGGTTTCGCCGCTGCTGCTGCCGGATCTGGCCCTGCTCGACGCCGACCTGACTCTCGGCCTGCCGCCTGCGGTCACCGCCGCCACCGGTATCGACGCCATGGTGCATGCCATCGAGGCCTACACCAGCGCGCTGAAGAAGAACCCGCTGTCCGACCTGCTGGCGCGCGAAGCGCTGCGTCTGCTGGCAACCAACCTCGACGAGGTGGTGCACCACGGTGGCAACCGCGACGCGCGCCAGGCCATGCTGCTCGGCGCCTGCCTGGCCGGGCAGGCCTTCGCCAACGCGCCGGTGGCGGCGGTGCATGCACTGGCCTATCCCTTGGGCGGGCATTTCCATATTCCCCACGGGCTGTCCAACGCCCTGGTGCTGCCGCAGGTGCTGGCCTTCAACGCGCCAATGGCCGCGCCGCTGTACGCCGAGCTGGCGCCGCTGGTATTGGGCGAGCAGTTGCGGGCGGGCAGTGCGGCGGCGCAGACCGAGCAGCTGATCGAGGCCCTGGCCGGCTTCAGCCAGCGCAGCGGCCTGCCGACGCGGCTGCGCGATGCCGGGGTGAGCGAGGCCATGTTGCCGACGCTGGCGGCGGACGCCATGCTGCAGCAGCGCCTGCTGGTGAACAATCCGCGCGAGATGAACGAGCAGCAGGCGCTGGCCATCTATCAGGCGGCCTATTGAAACGAGCTTGCCGTAGGGTGCGCCGCGCGCACCGAAGCCACCCCAAGGATTATCGATGAGCCAACCCCAACACCTGCGCGGCGATTACCGCCACTTCCAGCCGATCACCACGCGCTGGCACGACAACGACCTCTACGGCCACGTCAACAACGTGACCTATTACAGCTACTTCGACAGCGCGGTGAATGCCTACCTGATCGCGGCAGGCGGCCTGGACATCCATGCCGGCGAGGTGGTCGGCTTCGTCGTCAGCTCCAGCTGCGACTACTTCGCCTCCATCGCCTTCCCCGACGCCATCGAGGTCGGCCTGCGCGTCGGCAAGCTGGGCAACAGCTCGGTGCAGTACGAGCTGGCGGTGTTCAAGGCCGGCGAGCAGCAGGCCTGCGCCGCCGGGCGCTTCGTCCATGTGTTCGTCGATCGTGCGAGCAATCGCCCAGTACCGATTCCGCCGGCCCTGCGCGCGGCGCTGGAACGCCTGCTGGCGGCCTAGTCCGGGTTCGCCAGGATCGAGCAGCCTGCTAGGCTGTGGGCAGTCATCTGCCAGGTAGTGTCCATGTCCGATCTCGAGCGCGAGCAGGCGCAGCAACGCGCCGCGCGCATCGCCGCCTTCGCCGAGGAGCTGGCCGAGCTGCGTCGCGAGCAAGTGCTGCAGCTGAGCGACGAGCAGCAGCAGGCCGTGGCCAGTCATCATCGCCGGCTGCTGGCGCATTATCGAGAAAGCCTGGATATCGACGCCGATGTCCGCGCCCGCCAGCTGTCGCTGGGCATGCGCCTGGCCTCGCTGTTCGGCGCGCTGGCCCTGGCGGCCGGATTGTTCTTCCTGTTCTACCAGTTCTGGGGCCTGTTCGACGCCGCTGCCCAGGTCGCCATCCTGCTCGGCAGCAGCCTCGGCAGCCTGGCGCTGTGCTTCTGGCTGCAGCGCCGCGATGCCTCCGGTTACTACGCCAAACTGGCGGCCGTGCTGGCCTTCGTCTGCTTCGTGCTCAACCTGACGCTGCTCGGGCAGATCTTCAATATCACCCCCTCGCCCAATGCCCTGCTGCCCTGGGCTGCGCTGGCCCTGCTGCTGGCCTACTCGGTGCGCCAGCGCCTACTGCTGGTGGCGGCGCTGCTGTGCCTGGGGTTGTTCGTCGCCGCGCGGCTGAGCGACTGGGCCGGCTGGCACTGGTGGGCGCTGGGCCAGCGGCCGGAGCACTTCATGCCGCTGGCGCTGCTGCTGTTGCTGCCGCAATGGCTCGACCAGCGCCGCTACCCGGGGTTTGCCGCCTGTTATCGGGCGCTGGGCCTGCTTTACCTGCTCGGCCCGGTATTGCTGCTGTCCTACTGGGGCGAGGCCAGCTACCTCGACTGGCCGGTGCGTGGCGTCGAGGCCTTCTACCAGGTGCTGGGCTTCGTCCTGGCGGGCCTGGCGGTCTGGCTCGGCATCCGCCGCGGCTGGGGCGAGGTGGTCAACGGCGGCCTGGTCTTCGCCCTGCTCATGCTGTTCGCCAAGCTGTTCGACTGGTGGTGGCAGCTGCTGCCGCGCTACCTGTTCTTCCTCCTGCTCGGGTTGATCGCCCTGCTGTTGCTGGTGCTGCTGCAACGCTGGCGGCGCAGCGCCCAGGACGGTGCGGCATGAACCGCGCGCTATGGCTGGGCCTGGGCTTGATCCTGCTGAGCAACGCGGTCGCCCTCGGCGGCGTCTGGTACAACCGCAGCGGCGAGCCCGAGGCGCGCCTGACGCTGAGCCCGCGCGAGCTGGAGCCGGTGTCCGATGCCCTGTTGCGCGGCGAGGAGAACAGCGGGCTGCGTCTGCGGCTGAGCTGGCGCCATGCGGCCGGCAATGCGCGGCTGCCCTGGCTGGACGCGGCCAAGCTGGACGAACTGGGCTTCAGCGCCGAGGACCTCGAGCGGCCGCTAAGCCGTCAGTTGCCGCGCAGGGTCTGGCTGGTGCTGGAGTTGGACGGCCCGGCTTATCGCCGCCAGCTGGACGGCGCGCGCCAGGCCCTGCAGGCCGCCGAAAGCGCCCTGCAGGCGGCGCCGGACAACCAGGAGCTGCAGCGCCAGCGCGACGAACGCCGCCGCCAGCTGCAATACGAGGAGCAGCAGGCCAGTCGGCTGATGCTGGTGGATGCGGGCGTAGATGCCGAGGCGCTGCGTCGGCGCTGGCCGGATCGGCGACGCCTGGTGCTGCTGTCCGGGCGGATCGAGCCCTATCGGCACGGCGCGCAGGCGGACTACGGTGCCAGTATCCGCCTGGACGGCGCTCGCTTGAGCCTGCCCCGCGCCAACCGCGAGCTGTTTCGCGGCTGGCCGCGGGGCCATGACGAAACAGGGCCCAAGGTGCAGGTCGAAGTCGCCTTCGGCCGTCGCCATGAGCCCTGGGTGCTCAGCGTTCGTCAGTGATGACGATGCCAGTGCTTCTTGTGCTTCCGCTTGCCGTGGTAGTGGTGATGATGATGCACGTCGCGATAGCCGTGGCGGTCGTCGCGGTAGCTGGTGTTGCCCAAATGGTTGCCCAGCGCGCCGCCGGCGCCGCCGCCCACCGCCGCGCCGACCAGGCCGCC
>NZ_AVOF01000116.1:0-8423 GCF_000465935.2 Pseudomonas sp. EGD-AK9 | reverse complement strand
AAAACCCGGCTTGATTCACAATAGCAATGCCATTGTTGAAAGATAACGTGACGCGCTTGTCTGTTTTGGTTCGCCTGCATAAGATTAATTATTCGTCAAGTCAACCACACAATCTTGCGCTACGAACTCATTCAACGGCGGTTGTTTGGAGGCCACGAAATCTACAGTTCGTTTGTGTAAAAAAGGATATTTAACATGGCCTGGATTTCAATAATTCCGCTAATCGTTGTTCTCATACTGCTGTTCCGCCAGCGGAACATGGTTGTCGCGGCGGCGGCTGGTGGATTGCTCGCGATCGTTATGGCGTACTTATTTCGGGATCACCTCCCGCTCGTTCAAGAGACCGTAAACGGAGAAACCCGGGTCGTCATCCTTGATCTCAAGAGGGCGTTCTACCGGTTCTCATCAACCATTCCGACCATGCTCTCGTTTACGTCCCCCATTGTCAACGCCTCCGCTGCGGCGATGGTCGCGGCCTTCGGAGGTTTCGCGGCCCTCCTTGAGATAGCCCGACGTCGGCTGAACGGTCGGATGGAACTGCTGGCTGCTTTTGTGGTCATGCTTCAGGCTTTCGCCACCTACACGGCGGGGCTCGGCGCCGGGAACACTGTCATCACCGCTCCGCTCATCGCGGCGGCAGTTGGAGCTACGCCGGGCGTGATCATTGGGATGGCAATCGCCACGGCAGGTGCCTTCACCACCAGCCCCTCGTCGGCAGAGTCCGCGCTCACCAGCCGCCTTGCTGGTCTGAGTGATGTTGGACCGTATGTTGCTGATATGCGTGCGTTCTTCCTCCTCGCTGTAGCGATCGGTATGGCCATCGCCTGGTGGGATGTTCGCCGCCGCAAGGGTGCCTTCGTTCCCGGCGACGACATCAAGGCAACTGAAGGCGCCCCAACCCTCACTGATGATTTTGGTGTGACGCTGGCGACACCCGCGCGTCAGTTATGGGCCCGTGCGACTCCCGCACTTTGGCTCCTCGGTGCAGTGGTGTTGGGTCGCCCTCTGAATGATCTTTTCGTAGCGTGGGGTCTGCCGCAGTTCTTCTCACCTATGGTCTACATCAGCATTACCGTGGTCCTTGTCTTCCTAATGCGACTCGGAACCATCGACTCCGCCGCGCAGAAGTTCATCGAAGGCGGGAGCTTCATTTTGGTGCGACTCTTCGCAGTGGGTCTCTTCCTGGCCTTCGTCAATATGATCAGCGATATCGGCGCCTTCCAGTTGATTGCCAAAGCGGCGCTCCAGGTTCCAAAGGAGTTTGTTGTGTCTGTCGCGGCGCTGGTCGGATTCCTCATTGCGATTCCGGCGGGCGCATATGCCGTCGCCGTGATGGGGTTGATCGGCCCAGCGCTGGGCGCGGCAGGTTTCACCCCGCTCCAGCTTGGCTTTGTGATGATGGCCATCGGCATGGGCACGCAGATGAGCTGGAGCCAGCTCAATGTGGCCTCCCTCAGCTATGGGTTCAAGGTCAGCATCTCGCGCATCGTCCGCATCAACGCGCCTGGCGTCATAGCCATGGCGCTATTGCTTGCAGGCCTTGCATATATCTTCGGTTAAGCATCTCAGCCACATATAGGAAAAAGCAATGTCAATCGTCGTAGAAGTTCGTCGTAACACTTATCAGGACTCAGTCACCCTCATGCGCCTGTCCAGCGATCTCCTCGCTGAGGACGGTGTCACCAATGCGTCGATCATGATGGGCACCGCTGGAAATATCGAGATCATGCGCGAGGGCGGACTTGATGCCCCCGCCCTGAATGACGCTAGACCTACCGATCTGGTCATCGCCATCGTCGCAGCCTCCGAGGACGCCGCTCGGACGGCGATCGAGAAGGCAATCGCCGCGCTCAACACCGATGCATCCACTGCCAGCGATGGGGGTGGCGCGCAGAAGCGGGCAATCTCATCTGTAATGGGGGCGGTTGTCGAAGGTGTGAACCTGACCCTCATCTCCGTGCCTGGCGAGTACGCCGCCGCCGAAGCCATGAAGGCGCTCAAGGCCGGCATGCACGTCCACCTCTTCAGCGACAACGTTTCGGTGGAGAAGGAGATCGCTCTCAAGGACGTTGCTATAAGCAAAGGCTTGCTTATGATGGGCCCTGATTGTGGTACCGCCATCATCAATGGCGTTCCCGTGGGGTTCGCCAATGCAGTACGACGTGGACGCATCGGCGTGATCGCCGCCTCAGGAACGGGAGCTCAGGAAGTGACCTCGCTCATCCATGAACTCGGCTCGGGCATCTCGCAGGCCTTCGGTACCGGTGGTCGCGACCTCTCGAGTGCCGTCAAAGGGCGCATGGCGCGCTTCGCGTTGAAAGCGCTGTTGGATGATGACATGACCGACGTGATCGTCTTGATCTCCAAACCGCCTGCCCCTGAGGTAGCTGCCTCTATTCTTGATACAGCCAAGGGGACGTCGAAGCCAATTGTCGTCTGCTTCCTCGGAGGAGACTCGAAGATGGTTCGCGACCACGGGCTGATTCCAGCGGAAACGCTGGAAGACGCTGCGCGTCAGGCGGTGCGCGCCGAAACAGGATCCGATACTGGTTCGCGCTACGCGCCTGCGCCGACCCTGCCGAAGCTATCGAAAGAGCAGAAATATGTCCGAGGACTCTTCTCCGGAGGAACCTTCTGCTACGAAGCGCTCCTCCTCCTTCGTGAATTCGTGGGCGATGTCTCGTCCAATACACCTATCAACAAGCAGATGAAGCTCAAGAACAACAACATCAGCACCGGGCACGTCTGCATCGACTTCGGTGAAGATGAGTTCACGGTTGGACGGCCCCACCCGATGCTCGACTTCCGGTTCCGGAACGATCGGATCGTTCAGGAAGCGCGAGATCCCGAGACAGCAGTCATTTTGCTGGATCTGGTACTCGGCTACGGCGCGAACGCCAACCCCGCAGGTGCTTTGATGCCAGCAATCCGAAAAGCAATGGAAGTCGCCCGTGCTGAAGGTCGCACGCTTCCAATCGTCGCATCGGTCTGTGGAACGAGTGACGATCTCCAGGGGCTAGAACAACAGGAGGCCGCCCTTCGCGAGGCTGGCGTCACCATCCTCTCAAGCAATGCCCAGGCGAGCCGCTTTGCCGGAAAAATCGCCCAAGTCGCCCAGATCACTCAGAAATAAGGAGCCCATTCATGTCATCAATCCGTGATCTCATACAGTCCGATCTAAAAATCGCGAACCTCGGACTGCCTTCATTCCGTGACGATCTCGAGGCCGCAGGCGCCAGCGTCATATCGATCGACTGGTCTCCACCCCTCTCCGGCGACGTTGACGCTGGATGGTCGCTGGCGACCATGATGTCTGGCGACGACATCGGCGATGCCATCGATGCCGCCAACAAGGTTGCACTTGAGCGTGTGCTCGGTGCGGAGCCCATGTGGCTTGATTGCCTCCCCGCCAGAGATGCCCTCGTGGGCATGACCGACCGCACCATTCTTCACTCTGGCCCGCCGGTCGCATGGGAAGACATGGCGGGGCCGATGCAGGGAGCTATCATCGGCGCCATGCTCTTCGAGGGGCTTGCCCCAGACGACGTAGCCGCACGCAAGATGTGCGAGCAAGGAGCCATCGAGTTCTCGCCGTGCCATCACCTCAACGCAGTCGGTCCCATGGCCGGTGTGATCTCTGCGTCGATGCCGGTTCTGGTTATCGAGGATGCCAACGGCGGCAATCGCGCCTTCAGCAATCTCAACGAGGGTCTCGGCAAGGCGCTGCGGTTCGGAGCGTACGGAGAGGACGTGCTCTCCCGTCTCGCGTGGATGCGGGACGTGCTGGGTCCGGCGCTCTCGGTCATTGCCCGCGCGCTTGGCGGCGTCAACCTCAAGTCCATCACCGCGCAAGCGCTGCAGATGGGCGATGAGTGCCACAACCGGAATCAGGCGGCCACATCACTTCTCTTTCGGGAGATCGTGCCTGCCCTGGTCCGAAGTGACTTCCCGAAGGATCAGATCCCCGATGTGCTGGATTTTATCGCCGGCAACAACCATTTCTACCTGAACTTCTCGATGGCTGCGGCAAAGGTCGCACTCATGGCGGGATCCAACGTCCCGAACAGCAGCCTGGTCACTGTCATGGCCAGGAATGGCGTCGAGTTCGGCATCCAGATGAGCGGTACCGGCAACCAGTGGTTCACCGGTACGGCCCAGATGGTGAAGGGGCTCTACTTCCCCGGATTCGGCGAAGACGATGCCGCCCCCGATCTTGGCGACAGCGCCATTACGGAAACCATGGGCATCGGTGGATTCGCCATGGCGGCAGCGCCGGGCATCGTGCAGTTTGTCGGGGGAACCCCAGAGACAGCCAAGCAATACACCCGGGAGATGTACGAGATCACGCTGGGACGAAATCCCACATACTCACTCCCGCCGCTTGGATTCATCGGCACACCAACCGGGATCGATGTTCGGCTTGTCGCCGACAAGAACATCCTGCCGCTCATCAATACAGGCATCGCCCACAAGGATGCCGGGGTTGGCCAAATCGGTGCCGGCCTTGTCTCTCCACCGATCGAGTGCTTTGCGTCCGCTTTGGCCGCACTCGCCGATCAGTTTGTTTCCGCGAAATAGTCTGTTCATATTCAACACAAGGAGTCCATCATGCAAGCGCAAGTTTTTCGAGTTCCAATGAGTAATCCAGCCGATGTTAGTGGCGTAGCCAAGCTCATCGATGAGGGAGTGATCCGTGCCGAAGAGGTCGTCTGCGTTCTCGGCAAGACCGAAGGCAACGGCTGTGTCAATGACTTCACGCGTGGCTACACCACCCTCGCGTTCAAGGTCTACTTCTCCGAGAAACTGGGCGTGTCCCGGCAAGAGGTCGGCGAGCGCATCGCTTTCATCATGTCCGGCGGTACCGAAGGCGTCATGGCGCCTCACTGCACCATCTTCACCGTGCAGAAGACGGACAACAAGCAGAAGACCGCCGCTGAAGGCAAGCGACTTGCCGTTCAGCAGATCTTTACCCGCGAGTTCCTGCCGGAGGAGATCGGCCGCATGCCGCAGGTCACGGAAACAGCCGACGCTGTTCGCCGCGCCATGCGCGAAGCCGGCATCGCGGATGCATCCGATGTCCACTTCGTTCAGGTCAAGTGCCCACTGCTCACTGCCGGCCGCATGCATGACGCTGTCGAGCGCGGGCATACGGTTGCCACCGAAGATACCTATGAGTCCATGGGCTACTCCCGCGGCGCATCCGCGCTTGGTATCGCCCTGGCCCTCGGGGAAGTCGAGAAGGCCAACCTCAGTGATGAAGTTATTACCGCAGACTACAGTCTCTACTCCTCGGTTGCCTCAACTTCGGCGGGTATCGAGTTGATGAACAACGAGATCATCGTCATGGGCAACAGCCGCGCATGGGGTGGTGACCTCGTCATCGGCCACGCCGAGATGAAGGACGCCATCGACGGTGCAGCGGTCCGGCAGGCCCTGCGCGACGTCGGGTGCTGCGAGAACGACCTGCCGACCGTCGACGAGCTCGGCCGCGTGGTCAATGTATTTGCCAAGGCTGAAGCCTCCCCGGACGGTGAGGTTCGTAACCGCCGCCACACGATGCTGGACGATTCGGACATTAACAGCACGCGCCATGCGCGAGCGGTCGTCAATGCAGTTATCGCTTCGATCGTGGGAGATCCCATGGTTTATGTCTCCGGCGGCTCCGAGCATCAGGGCCCCGCCGGTGGCGGTCCCGTTGCAGTTATCGCGCGCACAGCTTAATAGAGGAAGGATACCTATGTCAAAACTTGCCGTCGTTGCAATCGGTGGAAATGCGCTTCTCATTGAGGGCCAAAAGGGCACTATTGCGGAGCAAATAGAGAACGCGCTGGACATGGCCCGTCAGCTAGCCAAAATGATCAAGCTTGGGTGACGTGTCATCGTCACCCACGGAAACGGACCACAGGTCGGTTTCATTGTGCTCCGGTCGGACCGCAGCGCCGATGTTCTTCCCAGGTTGCCGCTTGATATCTGTGTCGCAGACAGCCAGGGCGGTATCGGCTACATCGTCGTCGACGCCCTGCAAACGGCGATGACTGAGCTTGGGTTGGACGCCACGGCTACTGCGGTGCTCACCCGCTGTGTCGTGGATACGGCCGACCCCGCTTTCGAGAACCCAACCAAGCCCATCGGACCGTTTATGTCACAGCACGAAGCTGAACAGCATCGCGACGAGGATGGCTGGCACATCGTTGAGGATGCCGGACGCGGCTACCGCCGTGTTGTCCCCTCGCCCAAGCCAACGAAGGTGCTGGAGTTGAATGCGATCAAGACCCTCGTTTCGGCCGGGCATCTCGTCGTCGCAGCCGGCGGTGGCGGAATCCCGGTGGCCGAGATCGGGGATGGTTTTTACAAGGGTGTTGAGGCCGTGATCGACAAGGACCTTACGTCCGCTCTGTTGGCAAGGGAGCTTGGCGCCGATCTTCTTCTGATCTCCACCGGCGTGCATCAGATCAGCATCAACTTCAAGAAGCCGGACCAGCGCGCCCTTGAGCAAATGACGCTCGCAGAGGCTCGGAAGTACATGGCGGAGGGACAGTTTCCTCCTGGCAGCATGGGCCCCAAGGTGGAAGCTGCGATGCGCTTCCTCGAGGGTGGATCCAGGGGCAAGGTTCTTATCACCAGTCCGGAGTCGGTCATCGACGCGTTGGACGGCAAGACCGGCACCTGGATGATGGCCTAACTTGTCTTGAATGCCGCTCAACGTCCATTTAGCTTGTGAGAGATGTCAATGGAAACCCATAGTTATGTAGACGTCGCAATTCGTAACGCGCGTCTTGCCGATACGGAGGGAATTGTCGATATTCTTATTCACGATGGGCGCATTGCGTCCATCGTGAAGTCGACAAAAACAAAAGGATCGGTGGAGATCGATGCTCATGAGGGTCTGGTCACTTCCGGCCTGGTAGAGCCTCACATCCATCTCGATAAGGCCCTGACGGCAGATCGGGTTCCCGCAGGAAGCATTGGCGACCTTCGAACGCGACGAGGCCTTGAGATGGCAATTCGGGCCACCCGTGATATCAAGCGTACGTTCACGGTTGAAGATGTTCGAGAACGGGCCATACGTGCGGCCCTGATGGCATCCCGTGCGGGAACCACCGCATTGCGGACACACGTCGATGTCGACCCGATTGTCGGCCTCGCAGGTATCCGTGGTGTCCTTGAGGCGCGTGAAGTCTGCGCGGGATTGATCGATATCCAGATCGTCGCCTTCCCTCAGGAGGGACTCTTCTGCTCTGTGGGGGCCGTGGACCTCATGCGGGAGGCGATCAAACTGGGCGCGGATGCCGTCGGCGGCGCACCCGCGCTGGATGATCGCCCGCAGGACCATGTCCGAGCCGTTTTTGACCTTGCTGCTGAGTTCGGCCTGCCCGTAGACATGCACGTCGATGAGTCCGACCGGCGGGAAGACTTTACGCTTCCCTTTGTGATTGAAGCTGCCCGTGAACGGCGTGTGCCCAATGTGACCGTCGCGCACATCAGCTCGCTGTCCGTACAGACGGATGACGTAGCACGGTCGACCATTGCCGCCCTTGCGGACGCCGATGTTTATGTCGTGGTTAATCCGATCATTGTCAAAATTACGCGGCTGAGTGAATTACTCGATGCCGGAGTCTCCGTAATGTTTGGCTCGGACAACCTGCGGGATCCGTTCTATCCGCTCGGAGCGGCGAATCCCCTTGGATCAGCCATTTTTGCCTGTCAAATTGCCGCGCTGGGAACACCGCAAGATCTCAGACGGGTATTCGATGCGGTCACCATCAACGCTGCCCGCATGCTGGGATTCCCCTCACTTTTAGGCGTCGTGGAAGGGGCAGTCGCGGATCTCGCAGTATTCCCATCGGCGACGCCCGAGGAGGTTGTTCTGGATCAACAGTCTCCGCTCTTCGTACTCAAGGGCGGACGTGTCGTTGCCATGCGATTGGCCGCTGGATCAACGTCGTTCCGCGACTACTCATGAATATTGATATTATGCATTTTCGTACTTGTACTTTAATTGAAAGCGCTGAATGGTCGACACCATGAAAATGCCCACTACACCCCTGCTGGATAGTCCGGAAACTGGTTCGCCAAAATGCATAAAGAAGTCGAGTGCCGGAGAGCAGATCCGGACAGGTTCAGGATTCAAGCTGAGTCATAATCTGGACGGTTCGATGAGGGTTTTGATCTTTCAACCACGGCGATCATCTGATCAATCCAAAATAACTTCAAAGACGATGGCGGTTACATGCGAACGATAAACTTAAGGTGCTTTCCGCATGGCGGTCTTGCGGCACTTGTTGTCTTGATGGGGCTTTTGATGACCTCGAGTGGCGCTTTCGCGCAAAAATCGGCTGCATTTCTTTTGCCGGGAAGCATCAACGATCAGAGTTGGAATTCGGAAGGCTTCAAAAGCACCGAAAGGTTCAAGGAGTTGGGTT
>NZ_AVOF01000115.1:0-8442 GCF_000465935.2 Pseudomonas sp. EGD-AK9 | reverse complement strand
GGTTGCGCACGCCGCTGACCGGCGCATCCACGGTCAGCACCAGCGCCTGGTAGCCGGCCGCCTCGGCGCGGCGCACCAGCGCCGCGGTGAAGTCGCGATCGGGCTGGATATACAGCTGGAACCACAGTGGCGTCTGCGCGGCGGCGGCGATAGTTTCCAGTTCGACGCTGGCCTGGGTGCTGACCAGCATGCCGGCGCGCACCGCGCCGGCCGCCAGCACGCTGGCCAGCTCGCCGTCAGGGTGGGCCAGCTGCTGATAGGCCACCGGGGCGAGGAAGATCGGGTGGTCGAAGTCCTGGCCGAACAGGCGCAGGCGCGTGTTGCCGCCGCTCAGGTCCCGCAGTACGCGGCTGCGCAAGCGCAGGCGGTCGAAGGCGGCACGGTTGTCGGCCAGGGT
This sequence comes from Pseudomonas sp. EGD-AK9, assembly GCF_000465935.2. NCBI lineage: Bacteria > Pseudomonadati > Pseudomonadota > Gammaproteobacteria > Pseudomonadales > Pseudomonadaceae > Pseudomonas > Pseudomonas sp. EGD-AK9. The sequence goes on along the minus strand of NZ_AVOF01000115.1, from coordinate 8,045 downwards.
CAGCTCGTCGGCGGCGCCGCCGGCCAGGTAGGCCCAGGCCTGCTCGCTCAGGCGCTCGCGGGCGAAGCGCTCGTAGTCGGCCAGCGCGGCGATTTCTGCGGGTATCTGCTGCAGTTTGGGCAAGGGCATGGGAGCCTCTCCGCAAGTTGTTGGTCGCCCGGATGCCATCCGGGAAATGCGCACCAGCTATCCCCGGATTGCATCCGGGCTATGGGTCGGGCGCTCAGGTCTGCGACCACTGGCGCAGCAGGTTGTGGTAGACGCCGGTCAGGCGCAGCAGCTCGGGGCTGGCCGGCAGTTGCTGGCGCAACGCCTGGATGCTGTCGTCCAGCTCCAGCAGCAGGTTACGCTGCGACTCCTCGCGCACCAGGCTCTGCACCCAGAAGAAGGCGGCCAGGCGCGCGCCGCGGGTCACCGGCTCGACCCGGTGCAGGCTGCCGCTGGAATAGAGCAGCAGATGGCCGGCGGGCAGCTTGACGCGCTTGTCCTGCAGCACCAGTTCGCCGCCGTCGTACTCGTCCGGCTCGCTGAGGAACAGGGTGGCCGACAGGTCGGCGCGGATGCGGTGCGGCGTGCCCGGCACGCTGAACACGGCGCTGTCGATATGCGCGCCGTAGCTGCCGCCCTCGGCGTAGCGGTTGAAGCGCGGCGGCAGCACCTTGAGCGGCAGTGCAGCGGCCATGAAACGCGGGCTCTGGCCGAGCTGGGCGAGGACGAACTCGGCCAGTTGCTGGGCCAGCGGATCGTCCTGGGCCAGTTGCTGGTTGGCCTTGACGCCGACCGCCTGATGCCCGGCGCTGTGCCGACCGTCCTGCCAGTTGGCGGCCTGCAGCGCGGCGCGACACTGGCGCAGCTGCTCGGCGCTCAGCAGATCGGGGATATGCAGCAGCATGGGTGAGGTCTCCAGGGCGGCTCGCCGTTGGCGCAGAATTCTAAAGAGAGCGAGGCCACTATGACAGCCATGCCTGGCGCTCGCTCCTGCTACAGGCAAACGCCCCGGCCGCTGGCGCGGTCGGGGCGTTGCCACAGGCACTTGCGCTTAGAAGCGGAAGTTGGTGCTCAGGGTGAAGGTACGCGGGTCGCCCAGCAGCACGCGGCGACCGTTCCAGTTGCTGGAGACGGCGTATTCCTCGTCGGTCAGGTTGTCGACGTTCAGGCGCACATCGAGGTTCTGGTTGACCTCGTAGCTGGCCATGGCGGCGAAGGTGGTGTAGCTCGGCAGCTTGCCGTACAGGCCGTTGGCGACGATACGGCTGGCATCGTCCGGGCGGCCCAGGTAGGACGAACCGACGTGCTGCGCGCCCAGGCCCAGGGTCAGGCCGACCGGCAGGCGATAGGTGGTCCACAGGTTGCCCGACACCTTGGGGGTGAAGGCCAGCTCGTCGCCGTCGGTGCGCAGCGCAGTACCGTAGTCGCCGGCGTTGGCGCGTCGACGCACCTCGTCCAGATAGGCGCTGTGCTTGCGCTCGCTGTCCATGAAGACGATGCCGCCGTAGACGTTCCAGGCCTCGGTGATCTGGCCCGAGGCGCCCAGCTCCAGGCCCTTGACCACCTGCTCGCCGTAGCCCTTGAGGCTGTCGCTGGTCTCGCCGGCGTCGCGGCCGGTGATGGCCACGTCCTTCTTCACCGTGTAGAACAGCGCTGCGGTGGTGGACAGGCGCTTGTCGAAGAAGTCCCACTTGGTGCCGACTTCGTAGTTGTGCGCGCGCACCGGATCGGCGCCCGGGACGAAGCCGGGGAAGGCCTGGCCGTTGACCCGCGAGATGTCCGGGTTGGACAGGTAGGAGCCGGGCGGCTGGGTGGACACGCCGTAGGCGGCATACAGACTGCCGTTCTCTGCCGGCTTGTAGACCAGGCCGAGTTTGCCGCCGATGCTGAACTCGCGGTCGTCGAAGCCGTCGGCGCCCACCGCGGCGCCGGTCTGGACGTTACGGCTGCGGATATCGACGTCGTACTGCTCCAGGCGCAGGCCGCCGGTCAGTTGCCACTGCGGGGTGAACTCCAGGGTGTCGTAGAGGTACAGCGCCACGGTGTCGACGGTCACGTCGCTGCGCTCGCGCAGTCGGCTGTGCTTGGAAACCGGCCCGCTACGCTCCCAGTCCGGATCGAAGATATTGACGTTGCCCGGGTTGACCTCGGCATAGGTGCCGGCCTCGGACTCCTCGCGGGTCAGCTCCAGGCCGGCGGCCAGGTTGTGCTTGATCGAACCGGTGGCGAACTGCGCCGACAGGTTGGTCAGGTTGCTCAGGCTGGTGTTGACCCGGTCGTAGAACTGGGTGTCGGTACGCAGCTGGTCGCCGCCCAGGTACTGGAAGGGCAGGGTGTAGCGCGCCTGGCGGTCGACGCGCGCCCAGCGGGTCTGGTTGCTCAGGGTCATGCCGGTGGACAGGTCGTGTTCCAGACGCACCAGCAGCGCATCGCTGGTGGTGTCGTCGAAGTCCGACTTGAGGCCGTAGAACTCGTCGCGGTCGACCCCGGACAGCGCCGGGTTGTAGGGCGTGTCGCCCTTCATGCCCTTGACCGACGCACCGGAAACGCCCCAGTCCGGGCGGTCGTTCATCTGCACGTGCTCGTAGGCGAAGATCGCGCGGGTGTCGGTGCCCAGGCCGAAGGCCAGCGACGGCGCCAGGCCCCAGCTGTTCTTTTCGGCGTGCTCGCGACCGGCCACGCCGCTGTCTTCCACCAGCAGGTTGAGGCGGAAGGCGGCGCTGTCGTGGATGATCTGGTTGGTATCCAGCGTGGCGCGGCGGCGCGCCTCGGAATCGTACTGATCGAAGCCGAAGCTGGCGCCACCGGCAATGAAGCTTTCCAGGGTCGGCGTCTTGGTCACCAGATTGACGTAGCCGCCGGCGCCACCGCGGCCGTTGTCAGCGGCCGGGCCCTTGGCCACTTCCACCTGCTCGACGTTGAACACGTCGCGGGTGTAGCTGCCGTTGTCGCGGGCGCCGTCGATGAAGATGCTGCCGCTGGTGTCGAAACCGCGCAGGCTGAAGTTGTTGGTGCCGCTGGCGAAGCCGTTCTCACCGGCGTTGAAACTGATCCCCGGGGTGTTTTTCAGCACCTCGGTGAGGGTGCGCGCGTTCTGCTCGCGAAACAGCGCTTCGGGAATGATGTTGATCGTCTGCGGGGTATCCAGCAGCGCCGCGGTCTGCTTCGGCGAGGACGCCTTGTCGACCTTGTAGCCCTGGTCCTGCTGCCCCTGCACGGTGACGTTGTCCAGCTCCACTGCACTGTCCTGAGCCACGGCGAAGCCGGACGCCAGGGCCAGGCCGACGGCCGAGGCCAGCAGGCGACGCTGGGGAAGAGGTGCACGCTTGTTATGCTTATCGCTCACGAGAATCACTCCAGATAAAAACTGCGCGCGATAGTAGATGAGATTCAGTTGCAATCAATCTTTACGAACGATTTACAAAGGAGAATTTGTAACAAATATGTCACTGACAATCGCGTCTAGCCAACAGAGCGCTCTGGAAAGGGATTTACAGCCGAACCGGGGGAAAGCGCAGAAGCCCGGCGGCAGAAATGACAACGCCCACACAAGGTGGGCGTTGCTGACCAGGCAGGTCGCTTACAGGTAGTAGGACTTCAGCGGCGGGAAGCCGTTGAACTCCACCGCGCTGTAGCTGGTGGTGTAGGCACCGGTGGACAGCCAGTACAGGCGGTCGCCGCTGGCCAGGTTGAGCGGCAGGCCGTACTTGTAGTGCTCGTACATGATGTCGGCGCTGTCGCAGGTGGGACCGGCGATCACCACTTCCTCCATCTCGCCCTTCTTCTCGGTCCAGATCGGGAACTTGATCGACTCGTCCATGGTTTCGATCAGGCCGCTGAACTTGCCGACGTCGGCGTAGACCCAGCGCTCCACCGCGGTGCGCGACTTGCGCGCCACCAGCACCACTTCCGAGACCAGCACGCCGGCGTTGGCGATCAGCGAGCGACCCGGTTCGAGGATGATTTCCGGCAGCTCGTCGCCGAAGTCTTCCTTGAGGAAGCGAGTGATCTCTTCGGCGTAGGTTTCCAGGTCGTTGGTGCGCTGGATGTAGTTGGCCGGGAAGCCGCCGCCCATGTTGATCATCTGCAGAGTGATGCCATCCTCTTCCTTGAGGCGCTCGAAGATCACCTTGACCTTGGCGATGGCCGCGTCCCACACGTCGATGTCGCGCTGCTGCGAACCGACGTGGAAGGAGATGCCGTAGGGCACCAGGCCCAGCTGCTTGGCCAGGATCAGTAGGTCCAGGGCCATGTCCGGCTGGCAGCCGAACTTGCGCGACAGCGGCCAGTCGGCGCTGGTCGAGCCTTCGGTGAGGATGCGCACATAGACCTTGGCGCCCGGTGCGGCCTTGGCGATATTGCGCAGGTCGGCCTCGGAGTCGGTGGCGAACAGGCGCACGCCCTTGTCGAAGAAGTAGCGGATGTCGCGCGCCTTCTTGATGGTGTTGCCGTAGCTGATGCGCTCGGGACCGACGCCGGTGGCCATCACCTTGTCCAGCTCGTAGATCGAGGCGATGTCGAAGCTCGAGCCCTTGTCGCGCAGCAGCTCGATGATCTCGACGGCCGGGTTGGCCTTGACCGCGTAGTAGACCTTGGCGAACGGGAAGCAGTTGCCCAGCTGATCGTAGGCATCGCTGATGATCTGCCGGTCGATCACCACGAAGGGGGTTTCGTGCTGATCGGCGAACGCCTTCATGCGGGCAAAAGTGGCGGGTGCGTAATAGTCTTCGACCTTGATCGACATGCTGGTGACTCCAATGGCAAAACCGGGAACACATTGATTCGGGCAGCAGAACCGCTTACAGGTTCCGCCACGTGTCGGGGCTGGCCACGCAACGCGCTGGCCTGAACGTCTGACAGTTTCCCCACTTTGGTTCGCCTACTTCCCAAGGCATGTCGCCGAGCATCACCGGTACCGACCTGGCCGGCCGGCAACCTCTCGTCGTCAGTACTTGAGCCGGATGGATCGTTTCCAGCATGGACGTTCGGGCGCGGACTTTAAGACCATGCGCCCCTCAGATCAACCGGAAATTTCATCGTTCCGGATATCGCACGAAATGCCCGGAAATGCTGAACGGGCGCGGCCTGCAGCCGCTTGCCCGGCAGGCGAACTCCTTGCGGCAAAACAGTCTAGAACAGCCTTGAGTCAGCGCCATGACCAGGCCGGAGATTGGCTTCGCAAAAACCCATCCGACACTCTGCAGCGGCGCGACAAGCTGCCGGCGGCTCGCCACCGAGGTGCAGGCACCCGCACGGCGCTTGCTGTATACTTCGCGACCAATTTTTCGCCCCATCTTCATCCAGGTTCAGCCCATGACCACCCAGGCCGCCGAAGTCGCCAAGCGCCGTACCTTCGCCATCATTTCCCACCCGGACGCCGGTAAGACCACCATCACCGAGAAGCTGCTGCTGATGGGCAAGGCCATCGAGGTCGCCGGCACGGTGAAGTCGCGCAAATCCGACCGCCACGCCACCAGCGACTGGATGGAGATGGAAAAGCAGCGCGGCATCTCCATCACCACCTCGGTGATGCAGTTCCCCTACCGCGAGCACATGATCAACCTGCTCGACACCCCCGGCCACGAAGACTTCTCCGAAGACACCTACCGCACCCTGACCGCGGTGGACAGCGCGCTGATGGTGCTCGACGGCGGCAAGGGCGTGGAGCCGCGCACCATCGCCCTGATGGACGTGTGCCGCCTGCGGGATACTCCGATTGTGAGCTTTATCAACAAGCTCGACCGCGATATCCGCGACCCCATCGAGTTGCTCGACGAGATCGAGGCGGTGCTGAACATCAAGGCCGCGCCCATCACCTGGCCGATCGGCTGCTACCGCGACTTCAAGGGCGTGTACCACCTGTCCGAAGACAAGATCATCGTCTACACCCCGGGCCACGGCCACGAGCGTACCGAGGTGAAGATCATCGAGCACCTCGACTCGGACGCGGCCCGCGCGCACCTGGGCGACCTCTACGACAACTTCGTCGACCAGCTGGAGCTGGTCCAGGGCGCCTGCCACGAATTCGATGCCGAAGCCTTCCTCAAGGGCGAGATGACCCCGGTGTTCTTCGGCACCGCGCTGGGCAACTTCGGCGTCGACCAGGTGCTCGACGCCGTGGTCGACTGGGCCCCGCGCCCGCTGCCGCGCGCCGCCCACGAACGGGTGGTGGAACCGATCGAGGAGAAGTTCAGCGGCTTCGTGTTCAAGATCCAGGCGAACATGGACCCGAAACATAGGGACCGCATCGCCTTTATGCGTATCTGCTCGGGCAAGTACGAGAAGGGCATGAAGATGCGCCACGTGCGGATCAAGAAGGACCTCAAGGTCGCCGACGCGCTGACCTTCTTCTCCAGCGAGCGCGAGCACCTGGACGAGGCCTTCGCCGGCGACATCATCGGCCTGCACAACCACGGCACCATCCAGATCGGCGACACCTTCACCGAAGGCGAGAGCCTGGGCTTCACCGGCATCCCCCACTTCGCCCCGGAACTGTTCCGCCGCGTGCGCCTGAAGGACCCGCTGAAATCCAAGCAGCTGCGCCAGGGCCTGCAGGAGCTGGCCGAGGAAGGCGCGACCCAGGTGTTCTTCCCCGAGCGCAACAACGACATCATCCTCGGTGCGGTCGGTGTGCTGCAGTTCGACGTGGTCGCCAGCCGCCTGAAGGAGGAATACAAGGTGGAATGCGCCTACGAGGCGATCAACGTCTGGTCGGCGCGCTGGATCGACTGCAACGACGAGAAGAAGCTCAAGGAATTCAAGGACAAGGCCTACGAGAACCTCGCCGTCGACGGCGGCGGCCACCTCACCTACCTGGCGCCGACCCGGGTCAACCTCAGCCTGATGGAAGAGCGCTGGCCGGAGATCAAGTTCCGCGCCACGCGTGAGCATCACTGATCGGCGGTGAACCCACTACCCTCCCCCTCGCCGGGCGCCCCATCCCTCTTCCTTATAGGAAGAGGGATGGGGTAAGAGGGGCCTACGCCGCCGCCCCCACCGCCAGCGGCTGGGCATCGGCGCGTTTGATCACGGCATAGACCACCCCGGTGAGCAGGCTGCCGGCGACGATGGCCAGCAGATACGGCAGCGCCTGGTTGATCGCGTTGGGGATCAGCAGCACGAACAGCCCGCCGTGCGGCGCCATCAGCTTGCAGCCGAAGTACATCGACAGCGCACCGGTCAGAGCACCGCCGGCAATGCTGGCCGGGATCACCCGCAGCGGGTCCTTGGCAGCGAAGGGAATCGCCCCCTCGGAGATAAAGCACAACCCCAGTACCCCAGCCGCCTTGCCGGCCTGGCGTTCGCTCTGGGCGAACTTGCGCCGCGCCAGCAGGGTGGCGATGGCCATGCCGATCGGCGGCACCATGCCGGCGGCCATGGTCGCCGCCATCGGCGCGTAGCTCTGCGAGGCCAGCAGGCCCACGGAGAAGGCGTAGGCGGCCTTGTTGATCGGTCCGCCGAGATCGACGCACATCATGCCGCCGAGCAGCAGGCCGAGCAGAATCGCATTGGTGCTGCCCATGCCGTCGAGGAAAGCGGTCAGCCCGGCGAGCATGCCGGCCACCGGGCTGCCCACCAGGTAGATCATCACCAGGCCGGTGAACAGGCTGGCGACCAGCGGGATGATCAGGATGGGTTTCAGCGCCTCGATGCTGTCCGGCAGGCGCAGCCAGCGGGCGATGGCCAGGGCCGAGTAACCGGCGAGAAAGCCGGCGATGATGCCGCCGATAAAACCGGCGCCGAGCGAACTGGCCAGCAGGCCGCCGATCATCCCCGGCGCCAGCCCCGGGCGGTCGGCGATGGAATAGGCGATATAACCGGCCAGCAACGGCACCATCAGCTGAAACGCCGTCTCACCGCCGATCTTCATCAGCGCCGCGGCCAGGCTGCCCTCCTCCTTGAACGCCTCGATGCCGAAGACAAACGAGAGGGCGATCAGCAGGCCGCCGGCCACCACCATCGGCAGCATATAGGACACGCCGGTGAGCAGGTGCTTGTAGGGCCCGGCCTTGGCACCGGGCTTGGCCGTGGTCGCGCCCTCGGCCGGCGTCGCCTCG
>NZ_AVOF01000114.1:0-8522 GCF_000465935.2 Pseudomonas sp. EGD-AK9 | reverse complement strand
AGGCGCAGCAGGCGGTCGATCTGTGCCAGCAGCTCCGGCTGCGGCGCCACGGCGCTGGCGGCGCGGATCAGCAGGGCGGGGCGCTCGCGGCCGGTGGGGGTGAGGCTGGCGTAGGCGAAGTCCTCGAACAGCGGGCGCAGGGCCTCGAAGCGGCTCTGCACCTCGCCCTCGACCAGGGCGAACAGCTGCCAGGGTAGCTCGACCCTGTCCACCTCGACCCCGGCGTGCTTGAGCTCCGGCTGCTTGGACAGCGGATCGAAGGCCGGCTGGGTCAGCACGTTGGTGCCCAGGCCCTTGAGGAAGCGGTCGCCCCAGTGCATTGGCAGCCAGGCCTGGCCTGGGCGCACCGATTCATCGGCCTGCACCGGCAGGATCAGGCTGCCGCGGCGGCTGCGCAGCCTGACCAGGTCGCCGTCCTGCAGACGACGGCGACGCAACTCGTCCGGGTGCAGGCCGAGCACGGCGGCCTCGACATGGCCGAACAGGCGCGCGGCGGTGCCGGTGCGGCTCATGCCGTGCCACTGGTCGCGCAGGCGGCCGGTGTTGAGGGTCAGGGAGTAACGCGCCTCGCGCTTTTCCTTCGGTGCGCGGTACGGGTCGGCGTGGAACTGCGCGCGCCCGCTGGCGGTGGGAAAGCGGCCGTCGGCATAGAGCCGCGCGGTGCCCTGGCGTGCGCCGGGCGCAAACGGCCATTGCTGGGGACCTTGGTCGTCGAGCAGCGCGTAGCTGAGCCCCGAAAGGTCGAGGTCGCGTTGGGTGGTCAGGTGCTTGTATTCCTCGAACAGCGCTTCGCTGTCGGCGAAATCGAACAGGCTGGGCAGGCCGGGGCGGAGCAAAGTTTCCAGGCGACGGGCGAAATCGCAGGTGATCGACCAATCGGGCCGCGCCTCTGCGGGCGCTGGCACGGCGCGGCGTACATGGCTGACGCGGCGCTCGGAGTTGGTCACCGTGCCTTCCTTCTCGCCCCAGCTGGCGGCGGGCAGCAGCAGGTCGGCGTAGCGGCAGGTCTCGGTGGTGAAGAAGGCTTCCTGCACCACGACGAAGGGGCAGGCGGCCAGGGCCTCGTGCACCTTGTTCTGGTTCGGCAGCGATTGGGCTGGATTGGTGCAGGCGATCCACAGCGCCTTGATGCGGCCGTCGTGCAGCGCATCGAACAGTTCGATGGCGGACAGGCCGGGCGTTTCCGGCAGGGCGTCGACGCCCCAGTAGGCGGCGACTTCGGCGCGGTGCTCGGCATCGCCGGCCTCGCGGTGGCCCGGCAGCAGGTTGCTCAGGCTGCCGGTCTCGCGGCCGCCCATGGCGTTGGGCTGGCCGGTCAGCGAGAAGGGACCGGCGCCGGGCTTGCCGATCTGCCCGGTGGCCAGGTGCAGATTGATCAGCGCGCTGTTCTTTGCCGAACCGGCACTGGACTGATTGAGCCCCATGCACCACAGCGAGAGGAAGGAGGGCGCGCGGCCGATCAATTCGGCGCAGCGCTGCAGGGCGTCCAGGCTGATGCCGCAGATGTCGGCGGTGGCCGCCGGGCTGTAGTCGCGCACCAGGTTCTTCAGCGCCGCGAAACCTTCGGTGTGGGCGTCGATATAGCGGCGGTCGACCCAGCCTTCCCACAGCAGGAGATGCAGGATGCCGTGAAACAGCGCGACGTCGGTGCCGGGCAGAATCGCCAGGTGCAGGTCGGCCAGCTCGCAGGTGTCGGTACGCCGCGGATCGACGACGATGATCTGCATCTCCGGACGGCGCGCCTTGGCTTCCTCCAGGCGGCGGAACAGTACCGGATGGGCGTAGGCCATGTTGGAGCCGGCGATCAGCAGGCAGTCGCTCTGCTCGATGTCCTCGTAATTGCAGGGCGGGGCGTCGGCGCCGAGGCTGCGCTTGTAGCCGACCACGGCGCTGGACATGCACAGCCGCGAGTTGCTGTCGATATTGTTGGTTCCCACCAATGCTCTGGCCAGCTTGTTAAAGGCGTAGTAGTCCTCGGTCAGCAGCTGGCCGGAGATGTAGAAGGCCACGCTGTCCGGGCCGTGCTCGCGGATGGTCTCGGCGAACACCGCCGCGGCATGGTCCAGGGCGCTGTCCCAGTCCGTGCGCGAACGGGCCAGGCCCTTGCCCAGGCGCAGCTCGGGATGGAGGGCGCGGGCGTCGAGGTCGCCGGTCAGGTGCAGGGTCGAACCCTTGCTGCACAGCTTGCCGAAGTTGGCCGGGTGGCTGGGGTCGCCGGCGACGCCGAGGATCTGCTCGCCGTCGTGCTCGATCAGCACGCCGCAGCCCACGCCGCAGTAGCAGCAGGTGGAGGCGGTGACTTGAGTGGGGCTGGCCATGTTCGGAGCTCCTAGGGGGCAATACGCCTGGCGGCAGACCGCGTGCCTGCCGCCGGACGGCTCAGGCGCACTTCGCGGCGGTGTTCAGGGCCAGCAGCACGCGGCCGCTTTCCACCTTGGCATGGTGCCGGTGCGCGCAGCCCACATCCGGCGCCACGGCCTCGCCGCTTTCCAGCTCGATCTGCCAGTTGTGCAGCGGGCAGGCCACGCGCTTGCCGTAGATCAGCCCCTGGGACAGCGGGCCACCCTTGTGCGGGCAGCGGTCGTCGAGGGCGAAGACCTCGTCGGCCGCGGTACGGAAGATGGCGATATCGCCTTTCGGCCCTGCAACAATGCGCGAGCCGAGTACGTTGATCTCGTCCAGGGCGCAGATATCCAGCCAGTTCATACGGTGGCCTCCTCGATTTGCACGACCTTGATGCGGTCGAACTCTTTCTTCAGTTGCGGCGTCTCGATGCGCTCCTTCCAGGGGTCCTGCTCGAACGACAGGGCGTAGTGCAGGCGCGCGGCCAGGGCCTTGCGGTTGGCTTCGTCCTCCAGCACCGCCTTCTTAATGTGCTCCATGCCGACGCGCTGCATGTAGTGCACGGTGCGCTCGAGGTAGAAGGCCTCTTCGCGGTACAGCTGGAGGAAGGCGGCGTTGTATTCGCGCACTTCCTCGGCTGTTTTCACCTTGACGAAGAACTCGGCCACCTCGGTCTTGATCCCGCCGTTGCCGCCGATGTACATCTCGAAGCCGGAATCCACGCCGATGATGCCGACGTCCTTGATGCCGGCCTCGGCGCAGTTGCGCGGGCAGCCGGAGACCGCCAGCTTGACCTTGTGCGGCGACCACATGTTGAACAGGTCGTGCTCCAGGTCGATGCCCAGCTGGGTGGAGTTCTGCGTGCCGAAGCGGCAGAACTCGCTGCCGACGCAGGTCTTCACGGTGCGGATGGACTTGCCGTAGGCGTGGCCGGAGGGCATGTCCAGGTCCTTCCACACGGCCGGCAGGTCATCCTTCTTGATGCCCAGCAGGTCGATGCGCTGACCGCCGGTGACCTTGACCATGGGTACGTTGTACTTGTCGGCCACATCGGCAATGCGGCGCAGCTCGGACGGGTTGGTCACGCCGCCCCACATACGCGGCACCACCGAGTAGGTGCCGTCCTTCTGGATATTGGCGTGGGCGCGTTCGTTGATCAGACGCGACTGCGGGTCGTCCTTGGCCTCGCCCGGCCAGGTGGAGATCAGGTAGTAGTTCAGCGCCGGGCGGCAGGTGGCGCAGCCGTTGGGCGTGCTCCAGTTGAGGAACTCCATGGTCTGCGCCATGGACGTCAGGTGCTGCTCGCGGATGGCCTTGCGGATCTGCCCGTGGTTGAGGTCGGAGCAGCCGCAGATGGCCTTCTCGCTCTTGGGCTTGACGTCGGCGGCGCCGCCGACGGTGCTGATCAGAATCTGCTCGACCAGGCCGGCGCAGGAGCCGCAGGAGCTGGCGGCCTTGGTGTGCTTCTTGACCTCGTCGACCGAGAACAGCCCGTTCTCCTGGATGGCCCGGACTATGGTGCCCTTGCACACGCCGTTGCAGCCGCAGATCTCCATGCTGTCGGGCATGTTGGCGGTCTTGTCGGCTCCCTGGTGGCCGACGTCGCCGATGGCGCCTTCGCCGAACATCAGGTGGTCGCGGATCTCGCTGACGTTGTGGTTCTCGCGGATCTGGCGGAAGTACCAGCCGCCGTCGGCGGTGTCGCCGTACAGGCAGGCGCCGACCAGCACGTCGTCCTTGATCACCAGCTTCTTGTACACGCCGCCGATGGGGTCGGAGAGGGTGATGGTCTCGGTGCCTTCGCCGCCCATAAATTCGCCGGCGGAGAACAGATCGATGCCGGTGACCTTGAGCTTGGTCGAGGTCACCGAGCCCTGGTAGCGGGCGAAGCCGAGCTGGGCCAGGTGGTTGGCGCAGACCTTGGCCTGCTCGAACAGCGGCGCCACCAGGCCGTAGGCGATGCCGCGGTGGCTGGCGCATTCGCCAATGGCGTAGATGCGCGGGTCATAGGTCTGCATGGTGTCGTTGACCAGGATGCCGCGGTTGCAGGCGATGCCGGCGCTCTCGGCCAGTTCGCTGTTGGGGCGGATGCCGGCGGCCATCACCACCAGGTCGGCGGGGATCACCTCACCGTCCTTGAACTTCACCGCGCAGACGCGGCCTTCGCCGTTGTCCAGCAGCTCGGCGGTGTGCTTGGGCAGGAGGAACTTCAGGCCGCGGTCTTCCAGGGATTTCTGCAGCAGCTCGCCGGCGGTGCGATCGAGCTGGCGCTCCAGCAGCCAGTCGCCCAGATGCACCACGGTGACGTCCATGCCGCGCAGCTTGAGGCCGTTGGCCGCCTCCAGGCCGAGCAGGCCGCCGCCGATGACTACGGCGTGCTTATGGGTCTTGGCGGTGTCCATCATCATCTGGGTGTCGGCGATATCGCGGTAGCCGATCACGCCCTGCAGGTCCTTGCCCGGGATCGGCAGGATGAAGGGGTTGGAACCGGTGGCGATGAGCAGGCGGTCGTACTCGGCTTCGCTGCCGTCGTCGGCGATCACCAGGCGCTTCTTGCGGTCGATCTTGACCACCTTGCGCCCCAGCAGCAGCTTGATGTCGTTTTCCGCGTACCAGCTCAGATCGTTGAGCACGATCTCCTCGAAGGTCTGCTCGCCGGCCAGCACCGGCGAGAGCAGGATGCGGTTGTAGTTGGGGTGCGGCTCGGCGCCGAACACGGTGATGTCGTAGAGATCGGGGGCGAGTTTGAGCAGCTCCTCAAGGGTGCGTACACCCGCCATGCCGTTGCCGATCATCACCAGCTTGAGTTTTTGCATGCCGGCCATCTCCTGAAGAAAAATCACGGTCGAAAAAATTGTCGGGAGCAATTTTTAACGTCGCTCCGCGACGGCTCGAAGAGTGGCCGCCAGGGATGGCAGGCCATAAAAAAACAAAAAAGGCGTCCCGCTAGTCACCTAGCGAGGACGCCTTTGTCCAGGTCCCGTTCGATCGGGAAGTGCAGCCTTCTTCGTTGAAGGTCGCGCTTTATTCAACTTGTGCCAAGACTAATGCAGCGCCTGTGCCAACTTTCCAACATCACGGTTTTTCAGGCTTTTCAGGCACTTGCCGGCTTCTGCCGAGCCTGCTTGTGCACCTTTGCGAGGCGTTTTGCGCCGCTTTGGTGCGAGTGGCGCTATTTGAGCAGCAACAGCGCCAGCAGCAGGTTGAGCAGCAGCGACACCAAGGCAACCGTGCGCCAGACCAGCAGCGGCTCGCGCTCCAGCAGCGGCCGTGGGCGGCTGCCGATGGACTGGCGCTCGCCGCTTTCCAGGGCCAGCAGCCATTCCTCGGCAGTTTCGAAGCGCTGCGCCGGGGCGGCGGCTACCGCGCGGTTCAAGATCTCATCGAGCCAGGCAGGCAAGTCCGGGCGGTAGCGGCTGGCTGGCACAGGTTGGCCGAAGCGCGGGTGCTGGAAGGCCTCGACCTCGCCGTGGGGATAGTGGCCGGTGAGCAGGTGATAGAGCGTCACGCCCGCGGCGTAGAGGTCCTGCTGGGCGCTGGGTGGGCTGCCGGCGAAGGCTTCCGGGGCGATATAGCTGGGGGTGCCGGGCAGGGCATGGGCCTCGTCGCGGGTCAGGCCCGGGCAGTAGGCCAGGCCGAAGTCGAGCACGCGCAGCTCGCCGTCGTCGCCGAGCAAGAGGTTCTCCGGCTTGATGTCGCGGTGGATGACATTGCGCCGGTGCAGCAGGCCGAGGGCCTTGATCAGCCGCGGCGCCAGGTCCTGCCAGTCGGCCAGGCTCAGCGGGCCGGCCTGCTGCAGGTGCGCGGCCAGGGTCTGGCCGGCGTACTCGCGCTGCACGTAATACAGGTGCTGGCGCTGCGGCAGCGCGTGCAGTTCGGGGAAGTGGCGGCCGGCGACGCGGCGCAGGAACCATTCCTCCTGCAGCAGCGCCGGGCCGGCCTGCTCCTCGCCGGCGCGGCTGGCCGGCAGGGTCTTGAGCAACCAGGGCTGATTGTGCGCGTCGCGCACCCGGTAGATCAGCGACTGGCGCGATTCACCGAGCAGGCCTTCGACCTGCCAGCCCTCGAACTCCTGGCCGTCGCGCAGGCGCGGCGGCAGCGGCCAGTGCTCGAGCTGGGCCAGGGTGTCGGCCAGCGCCGCCTCGGGCAATTGGTCTATGTACACCAACAGGGCGCTGGCGTTGTCCTGGCTGCCGGCGCGGTGGGCCTCGTCGACCAGCGCCTGGCAGATCGCCCCGGCGTCATCGCCCTGTCGCAGCAGTTCGCCGATGCGCCTGTCGCTGAGGCAGGCCCAGACGCCGTCGCTGACCAGCAGGAAGCGGTCGCCGGCCTGCAGCTCGCCGTCGCGGTAGTCCACCACCAGGTGCTGATCCAGGCCCATGGCGCGCTTGAGCACGTGCTGCATGCCCGGCTGTTCCCAGACATGGTCCTCGGTCAGGCGCAGTAATTGCCCGTCGCGCCATAGGTAGGCGCGACTGTCACCGATATGCGCCAGGGTGTAGCGGCGGCCGCGCAGCACCAGGGCGGTGAGGGTGGTCAGCAGCGGCTGTCCGCCGCCATTGGCCTGCAGCCATCGGTTATGCGCGCTGAGCAGGCGGTCCAGGCTGTGCTGCACCGGCCAGGTTTCCGGGGTGGAGTAGTAGTCCAGGGCCAGCGCCTGCAGGGTGGCGCGCGCCGCCAGGCCGCCGTCGGCGCACTGACTGACGCCATCGGCCAGGCCCAGCAGATAGCCCTTGCTGGCGGCCAGGGCCGGCGCCGGGGTGACCACGCGCAGGGCGTCCTGGTTCTCGCTGCGCGGGCCGGTGGCGCTGGTCTCGCCGATGCTCAGTTGCAGGGCCATGGGGCGGTTTCCACAGATCGTTGATTGGCCTCGGCGCTTCGGATGGCAGGGGGCGGATCGCCGAGGATTCGCTTACACCCGCGCGGCGGTCACCGCGGCGCTGCCCCAGGTGGTGCGCCAGCGCTGCTTGACTCCGTGCAGACCGATCCAGGCCAGCACGCCGAGGCTGGCGAACAGCCACAGGCCCAGCTGGTAGTCGCCGGTGTGCTGCTTGATGGTGCCGAGGCCGGCGGCGAGGAAGAAGCCACCGATGCCGCCGGCCATGCCGATCAGCCCGGTCATCACGCCGATCTCCTTGCGAAAGCGCTGCGGCACCAGCTGGAACACCGCGCCGTTGCCGGCGCCGAGGCCGAGCATGGCGGCGACGAACAGGGCCAGGGCGGCGGTCGCGCTGGGCAGGTTGAAGCCCACCGCGGCGATGCACAGCGAGGCGATGGTATACATCATCAGCAGCGAGCGGATGCCGCCGATGCGGTCGGCCAGGGCGCCGCCGAGTGGGCGCAGCAGGCTGCCGGCGCAGACGCAGGCGGCGGTGTAGTAGCCGGCGGTCACCGGGTTCAGCCCGTACTGGTCGCTGAAGTAGCCGGGCAGGGCGCTGGCCAGGCCGATGAAGCCGCCGAAGGTGACGCTGTAGAAGAACATGAACCACCAGCTGTCGCGGTCGCCTAGGGCCTTGAGGTAGTCGCCGAAGGCCTTGGCCTTGGGCCGCTCCGGCGCGTTCCTGGCCACCAGGGCGAAGATCACCAGGGTCGCCAGCAGCGGGATCAGCGCCCAGCCGAACACGTTCTGCCAGCCGGACAGCGCCGCCAGGCCGGGGGCGAACAGCGCCGCCAGCACGGTGCCGGAGTTGCCGGCGCCGGCGATGCCCATGGCCTTGCCCTGGTGCTGCGGCGGGTACCACTGCGAGGCCAGCGGCAGGGCCACGGCGAAGGCGGCGCCGGCGAAGCCGAGGAACAGGCCGAGCAGCAGCGCCTGCTCGTAGCTGCCGATGCCGATCTGCCAGGCGCAGAACAGCGCGACTATCACCACCACCTGGCCGAGCAGGCCGGCGGTCTTCGGCGACAGGCGGTCGGCGAGAAAGCCCATCAGCAGGCGCAGCACGGCGCCGGCGAGAATCGGCGTGGCCACCATCAGGCCGCGCTGCTGGGCGTTGAGATCGAGGTCGGTGGCGATCTGCACCGCCAGCGGGCCGAGCAGGTACCAGACCATGAAGCTCAGGTCGAAATAGAGGAAGGCGGCGAACAGGGTGGGGGCGTGGCCGGCTTTCCAGAAACTTGTATTCATCGATCACCTCATCAGCGAGAAGGGGCCCGGCACGGCTGGCTGCCTGGGCCAGGTG
>NZ_AVOF01000113.1:0-8543 GCF_000465935.2 Pseudomonas sp. EGD-AK9 | reverse complement strand
GATCAGCGCCGGCCCCGGATCGCGGCGGTGCATGCCGCAGGCGGCCAGGCCGATCTGACGAAACAGTGCCTCGGGCGAGCCAAGCAGCTTGTCCACCCAGGGCTCGACTCGGGCCCAATCCAGCCAGCCCAGCGCCGCGGCCATAAAACGCGCGCTGTCGGGGGCGGCGCGCACATGCTCGGCCAGCCGGGCCATGGCGGCGGCATTGGCGGTCTCGAAGGCCAGCACTGTGGCCGCGAAGATTTCGCCCTGGGCGTTGGGATCGAGCTGCTGGAGCAGGGTTTCTAGAGCGACCGGGCCGGCGATACGCAGGCCGTCCAGATGGGCCTCGATACGGTTGTCGAGGGTAGTCAGATGGTTGAGGTCGTAGTGGGGCTCGTGGACGGCGATGCTGCGCAGCAGGCCGAGGAATGCGGCTTCTTCGCTGTGTTGGTCGACTATCACTTCAAGACTGGGCATCTAGTCGATCCGTTGCCACTGGTTTCCATCGAAGGCGAAGACATCTTTGCCGGCGATACTCCATAGCACGCCGTCGGCGGAACTCAGGTGGAAACAATTGGTAGGCTCGTCGTCGCCAAAGTCGACGGACTGCAGATGGCCGTTGTGCAATTTATAGATAGCGGTCGAACTGGAAACGTAGAGCGTCCCCATGAACCAGGCAAGACTCCAGAGATCATCTTCGGTGTCGCCGTGCTCGATAACCTCCCAAGTGGCATGCCGGCCACGGAGTAGGGTGCCGAGCTGTCCGCAGGCATATACGTAGCCGTCCTCCGCACAGCACAGTGCAGTAAGGACAAGATTCGTCGGGCTGACCTGCGGACGCCATAGCTTGCCGTCGAATGACCAGATTTCACCTTCCCAGCCTGCCGCATAGATTTCGCTCTTAGCGAAACCGGCGATGGCTTCGAAGCCGACGATGCGCTCGTCTTCTGCTGCAGGTCGAGCTCCGGCATCCATCGCACGCCAGTCGTTCTCGTCATGTCGGCGGTAGACCTGCCTGTCCATCCCGCAGGCGTAAGCGACACCCTCGACGGCACATACGCCGCGCATCTCGCCGCGTCCGGGAATGGCGGAATCATCATTGGGGAGCTGCTCTTCGTGGGTGTCGCCAGAGCCCATGCAGATGACCTGACCGCCCGCGCCGAGAAACAATGCCTGTTCCAGTGGCGAGTGAACCAACGTAGCGGCGACCACCGACCAATGCTGGATATCGTCATCGTCGTCGCCGACTCTCCAGGTGCCCGCATCCCACTCGGTGATATAGGTGTGATTGATCCGCTTGGCCTGCATTTCATCCGATACCGACGCCAGGTAGGCCAGGTCGTGATACCTGACGACGCCGGTAACGAATGAGAAGATTCCTGTCCATTGTCCAGCCATGAGCTTCCTCCTTTTTGTTTAACGGCCGCCTCTGCCACGAGGGCTGGCCAGCCTGGCGTTTCGTGCGCTGACCGCCTGATTGGCTGCACGGACATCGCTCTGCCCGGTTTCCACGGCCTTGATCTGTGTCGTGTCCTTGATCCCGCACTGGTTGTGGTAGTTGTCCAACTGGGCCTCGATGCATTTCTTCGAGCATTTGGACTGTGGAAAGGCTTTCGACATTGCGGTCACCGCATTGCCTTTTGCCTTCTTGTAGCTCATGCGTTTGGCTTTGGTGGTGTAACCGTTCTCGAAAGTGAGATTGCCTCTGCGGGCTTTGGCCGAGCCGCTGCTCTGGTAGGTATGCATCAAACCGTGCGTCCCCACATTCTGGTTCACCCCCTCGGCACAGACGCAAGGAGCTTTTCCCTCCTTATAGTCCTTGATGCCCTTGAGCGGCGATGAACCAGTACCACCGCGTCCGGTGTCATGTAGCGAACTGGCTTCTATCAGGTGGTGCGGTGTCTGTTGCGGACAGCAGCCGCTGGGCTTGTACGGCTGCAGGGAGCAACGACGAGCAGACAAACACTTGCTGGCGGCAGCCTTGTCGGCCACCTGATCGGCTTCAGGGCTGGTTTTCTTACCCGAGGGTTTTTTCTTCTTACCCAACGCCGTGCAAGCATCCTTGCTGCCATGGGGTTTGAAGTCCGCGCAGTCGGTTTTTTCCTTTTCTACCTCCTTCTTGCAGGCGCCCCCTCCGGCATCCATCGCCAGCTTGTCCATATAGGGCCAAACTGGCGTATTGCCTGGCATTGACGCATGGTTATGGGTGGTCATATCCAGGTTCCTGACCACATTCTCTCCCTCGAACTTCACATCCATCGACCAGGAGGTGAAGTACACCTTGCCCTTGTTCTTGCTGG
The DNA here is from genome assembly GCF_000465935.2 of Pseudomonas sp. EGD-AK9. Lineage (NCBI taxonomy): Bacteria > Pseudomonadati > Pseudomonadota > Gammaproteobacteria > Pseudomonadales > Pseudomonadaceae > Pseudomonas > Pseudomonas sp. EGD-AK9. Next base: position 6,261 of record NZ_AVOF01000113.1, on the reverse strand, counting down.
TGATCACCCCTTTCTTCGGCGCGCAGCCGGCCTCGTCGCCGTAGCTGGTCTTGAAGTAGCTCTTGTTCTTGAGCATCACTTCCTTGCCGGTGATTTTCACCGTGCGGGTGCCGTTGGTGGTGTCCTTGGCCATGCCGGTGTTGGGGTAGGGGATGGGCACCCCGGGTGGGGTGGCCGGGGTCTGCGGCGGGGTGAAGCAGACGTCCGGGAAGCAGGCCACGGCCTTGCCGTCGGCCGACTTGCACGACACTTCCATATTGTTGGCGTAGACCTCGTTGCCCATCAGGCGGCCCTCACCGGTTGGTAGCTGAGCAGGGCGGCGGCGCGTTGGCCGGCGTCGTTGCCCAGGTGGCAGAGGATGTTCGGCCCATCACCGTAAGCCTTGCGGCTGGCGGCCAGGGCCACGACGAGCATGGCCGGACCGATGGCGGCGCCGACTTCGCCGATGCAGTCGGCCGGGTGCCAGATATGGAAGAACTCCTTGCGCACGCGCAGGCTGCGGCTCAGGGCCAGCGAGGCTTCCTTGAAGTAGTACTGCTCGCCGGACAGGTCGGTGACGCGGTAGTCCATCTGCTCCAGACCGCAGCCCACCTCGGCCAGCGCAGCGCGGATGGCCTGGGTCAGGCCCTCGGCGCGCAGGGGGATGTCTTCGCTTTCCACCGTCGCCGGCTCCATGCCAAAGCCCAGACCCAGGCAGGCCAGTTGCGGCTCCTCGCTGGCGACCGGAGCGCCGATCACCACGGCGGCGGCACCTTCACCCGGGATAAAGCCGTTGGAGTTCTGGCTGGTCAGCAGACGTTCGCGCTCCTCGAAGGCGGCCAGGGTCGGCGCGCTGAGGAAGGAATCGACACCGGCGATCAGCACGTGGCGATGGCCGCCCTGGTAGATCAGTTTGCGCGCATTGAGCAGGGCCACCGCGCCGCTGACCCGGCCGCGAGCGATGAGGTTGGAGCTGGGATGAAAGGCCAGGCCCAGTTCCCGTTCGATATCGTGCAGCAATTCGATATCCAGGCCCTCCAGCCGCCCTGGGCGTTCCAGTTCGGCGACGCCGAGCAGCAGCGGGGTCTGCGCCGGATCGACGCCGGGTGCACTCTGCAGGGCTTCGGTGATGGCGCGGGCGGCCATCTTGATCAGCTTGGCGCGGCCGCGCCAGGGCTGTTCCAGCGGCACGCTGGCGGCGATCAGCCATTCGCCGCCACGGTCGATAAAGCGGGTTTCCTGGAAGTTGTCGATGGCGCAGCGAATCGCCGCGCAGCTGGCCGGGGCGCTGAGGCCGACCGCGCTGACCATGCCGGAGCCGAGAATGCACAGGGCGTTCATCAGTCGGCCTCCGTCGCCTGGTGTCTGGACTTGACCAGGCTGCCGAGGCCGGCGTGGTAATCCTTGCCCAGCTCGCGCGCACGCCACCAGGCGCGCGACATGCTGCCCACCAGCACCTGGGCGATCTCGAACATATTGCGTTTGAGCGGACGCGATATGCGCCAGGTCAGCTGCACCTGGCGCGCCTCGGTGTCGATCTGCAGGGTGTCGATCACGGCATGCACCGTCTCATGGCCGCCCTTGTTGAGAAAGAAGGTTACCGGCACGGACATCTGCGGAATGCGAAAGCCCGCGCGTTCCTGCGCCGTGAGGTTGAGCAGCAGCACCTCCTCGCCGCCCTTGAGATAATCGGTCTGCTGATCGGCCGGCGCGGCCTGGAAGTAGCGGTTGTCGAAATCGGCCGGCAGGAATGGAAAGCAGTCCGCCAGCCAGGCCTCGTCGTAGGTGCCGGCAAAGGCGGCGCGCTGCGGCCAGTGACGGCCGATGGGCCCCAGCGCCATGGGGCGGAAGTCGCCATGCGGACTGTCGACCGGCTTGCCCAGTTCCTCGGTGCAGGGCATCGGCATGCCGAGCATGTCGGCGCTGTCCGTGCCGCGCGGATACCAGCCGATGCCGGCCGGGTTATCCGGGTAGGCCTGTTGTTGCTCGGGGTTGCCCTTGAGCGGATGGGCGCCGCCAAAGGCCTGGGCGTAGGAAATCGTCTGTTCGAGAAAAGGCTGCGGCAGCCCAGGGGCGACGCCGAGCAGGCCTGGCTGCCAGTGCCTGGGGCCGAGTACCGAGAAGGCCTTGCCGACCCGGCCGATGCGGATGCCGGCGGTGATCTGGGTCGCCGGCTTGCCGCCCGGCGCATGGGCCTTGCCCTGTACCAGCACGTCGCAGAAGGGTTTGACCGGGGCGAAGTCCATTTCCTGCAGCGGTGCGCTGAGGCCCGGCTCGCCGTGAAAGGTATCGGCCATCAGCAGCGGCTGCTGGGTGTCGAGCAGGCGCGCCTCGCGGCCGTCCAGCGGCAGGTCGAAGGTGCCCTTGGCGATCACTACCAGCGATTCGCGCCCGTCGGGCGCCAGGCCCTGGGTGAAGGCCGCCATCAGTCGGGTGGCATTGAGCAGTTGCATGGGCCTGCGCCTTCTAGTTGATCTGCACCGAGCCGCCCTTGATGCGGTTGACCCCGCTGGATCGGCTGGAGAGGTAGGCGCCCTGGATGATCACCTTGCCGGCGCGGGTCAGGGTGATGCTGGCCTTGCCGCAGCGCAGCACGATTTCCTGCTCGGCGCGCAGCTCCAGGCGCTCATCATCGAGCTTCACCTGCGCTGGTGGCGCCGCGCCGAGCAGCCGGCCGATCAGCAGCGGGCGACTCGGGTCGCCGTTCTCGAACATCAGCGCGACCTGGGCACCGATATCCGCGGCGGCCAGCGGCACCATGCTGCGAGCGTTTACGCCCTGGGCATCGGCGCAACCGGGAAAGCTCACCCGCGGCACGCCGTCCTCGGACAGGGCGAGCAGGGTGCCGATCATCACGCCGTCGAGGCGCGCCTGGCTGGGCAGGCAGTATTGAACCGTCATAGCTGGGCTCCTGGCCGTGGGTAGAACCGGCCTGCTAGTTCTGCAGAATCTTCTGCCCCTTGACCACCACGTTCTTGCTGGCCTTGACGTTGATCGCGCCGGAGCCGTCGATGGTGATGTCCTTGCCACGGATGGTGATGGTGCCGTCCTTTTTCATGGTGATGCTGGCCGAGCCGGTGGTCAGGGTGATGGAGTCGCCGGCGGTCAGCGAGAAGTTCTTGCCGACGCTCAGGCTGTCGTCCTTGCCGATGCTGCTGTCGCGGCTCTGGCCGACACTGCGCGACTCGTTCTTGCCGATGCTGGTGCTCTGGTTGCTGCCGATGCTGATTTCTTCGTTGCTGCCGACGCTCTCGGTACGGTTGCTGCCGATGGTGATGTTCTCGTTGCTGCCGACGTTCTCGGTGCGGTTGTTGCCGATGGTGATGCTTTCGTCGCTGCCGACGTTCTCGGTGCGGTTGCTGCCGATGGTGATGCTCTCGTTGCTGCCGACGTTCTCGGTGCGGTTGGCGCCGATGGTGATGTCTTCGTTGCTGCCGACGCTTTCGGTGCGGTTGACGCCGATGGTGATGGATTCGTTGTTGCCGACCTTCTCGATACGGTCCACGCCGATGGTGATGGTCTCGATGTTGTCCACCGTCTCGGTACGGTCGTGTTTGACGTGCACGGTTTCGTCGTTGTCGATGGTCTTGGTGCGATCGTGGCCGACCCAGTGGGTCTCGTCGTTCTCCACCTCGATGTCCTGGTTCTTTTCCGCATGGATGAACAGCTGTTCCTCGCCCTTCTTGTCCTCCATGCGGATCTCGTTGAAGTTGGCCGGCGTGCCTTCCTTGCTCGAACGGCTCTTGACCCCGCTCTGGGTGGCGTTGGCCGGCAGGTCGTAGGGCACCGTCTGCTCGGCGTTGTAGACGCGGCCGGTGATGATCGGCCGGTCCGGGTCGCCTTCGAGGAAGCTGACGATCACCTCCTGGCCGATGCGCGGCAGCTGGATCGCGCCCCAGTTCTTGCCGGCCCAGGCCTGCGACACGCGCATCCAGCAGGAGCTGTTCTCGTCGGACTGGTCGTGGCGATCCCAGTAGAAGTGCACCTTGACCCGGCCGTACTGGTCGGTCCAGATCTCCTCGCCGCTGGGCCCGACCACCATGGCGGTTTGCGGCCCACGGACGATGGGCAGCGGCGTCAACGGCAGCGGGCGGAAGGCCTGGCTGGCGTCCATGCAGTCCAGCTCGCTGGTGAACTGCTCGCTGCTGTCGCCGAAGCCGGTTTCGTAGGGCTCCTGGTGGATGCGGTAGCGCGCACCCACCACCAGGTATTCTCGGTTCTGGTCGGCGCGCTCGTAGCCGCTGAGCTTGAACAGGTGCCCCGAGCCCAGGCCGCGGGCGCGGCCACGCAGCTGCACGCGTTCGAAGCGGGTGTGGATGGCCTCGATGCGGGTGCGCGCGTAATGCTCGCCGTCCTTGCTCTGCACGTACTCGCCGGGGTAGTCGAACAGCGGGTATTCGGCGTTGCTGTGGCTGCGCGACACACTGGAGCGCACCTCCAGGCTGGCGCTGGGGCGCTGGAAATCGTAGTCGGTCAGCGCCAGGGCGCCGGGCTGCACCTCGCGCGCCAGTTGCCAGTCGTAGAAATGATCGCGCTCGCGCATCTGCTGCTCGGGCGGGAAGAAGGGCACCGAGGCGTAGCCCTCCACCGTCGAATGGGCGCCGTAGGCGTCGGCCAGCACCAACACGTGTCGCGATTTCTCGTGGCGGAAGTAGTAGTAGATGCCTTCCTGCTCCATCAGCCGGCTGACGAAGTCAAAGCTGGTCTCGCGGTACTGCACGCAGTATTCCCACTCGCGGTAGCTGCCGCTGAGACTGTCCTCGAAGTCGGAGAATCCCAGGTCGCGGAACACCTGTTTGATGATGTCCGGCACCGTCTTGTTCTGGAAGATGCGGCAGTCCGAGGTGCGGCTGAGCAGCCACAGCCAGGGCCGCAGCGTCACCTGGTAGCCGGCGTACTGGCCGGTGCCGACGGTCTGCCGGCAGGCGCAGACGATGCCGTGGAAGTAGCGCTCGCCGGCGTCGTACAGCTCCAGTGCTAGGCCCATGGGTTTACCCAGCAGCTGGTCGAACTTGACCGAGGCGTCCTCAGAGGTCAGCTCCAGGTGGTACTGGAAGGGCCGTCCGAGTTCCTCGCTGCCTTCCAGGCTCTGCAGCAGCAGGACATTGGCACCCAGCGGGCCGTTGACCTGCACCAGGCGCTGGGATTGGGTCAGTGCCATCTACGTTCTCCCTTGGCGATCACGGCCTGCTAGTCGAAGCGGTAGCTGAACTGGCCATTTTCGGCGCCGATATGCACACCGGCCAGCGGCTTGCCCTCCAGCAGGCGGCCGAGAAACTCGCGCGACAGGTCCGGCAGCAGGCTGTTGGTGAGGATGGCGTCGATCTGCCGGCCACCGCTCTCGGCCTCGGTGCAGCGCGACACCACCAGGTCGAGCACGCTCTGCTCGTAGTCGAACGGCACCTTGTGCGTGGCCTCCACACGCTTCTTGATGCGGTCCAGCTGCAGCCGGCTGATGCTCTCGAGCATCTTGTCGCTCAGCGGGTAGTAGGGGATGGTCACCAGGCGGCCGAGCAGGGCCGGGGGGAACACCTTGAGCAGCGGCTCGCGCAGCGACTTGGCGATGGCCTCGGGGTCCGGCATCAGCTCGGGGTCGCTGCACAGGCCGGCGATCATCTCGGTACCGGCGTTGGTGGTGAGCAGGATCAGGCAGTTCTTGAAATCGATCATGCGGCCTTCGCCGTCTTCCATCACGCCCTTGTCGAACACCTGGAAGAAGATTTCGTGCACGTCCGGGTGGGCCTTTTCCACCTCGTCCAGAAGCACCACGCTGTAGGGCTTGCGCCGCACGGCCTCGGTCAGCACGCCGCCTTCGCCGTAGCCGACGTAGCCGGGCGGGGCGCCCTTCAAGGTGGAGACGGTGTGCGCCTCCTGGAACTCGCTCATGTTGATGGTGATGACGTTCTGCTCGCCGCCGTACATGGCCTCGGCCAGGGCCAGGGCGGTTTCGGTCTTGCCCACCCCGGAGGTGCCGGCGAGAAGGAAAACGCCGATTGGCTTGCTCGGGTTGTCCAGCCCGGCGCGCGAGGTCTGGATGCGCTTGGCGATCATGCTCAGGGCGTGGTCCTGGCCGATGATGCGTTTTTTCAGGTGCTCGTCGAGGCGTAGCACGGTATCGATCTCGTTGCGCGCCATGCGCCCGACCGGGATGCCGGTCCAGTCGGCGACCACCGAGGCCACCGCCTGGTAATCGACGGTGGGCAGGATCAGTGGCGTTTCCCCCTGCAGCGCGCTGAGGCGGCTCTGCAGATCCGCCAGTTTGCCGTGCAGCGCCTGGCGTTC
>NZ_AVOF01000112.1:0-8548 GCF_000465935.2 Pseudomonas sp. EGD-AK9 | reverse complement strand
CTTGGCGGCCGCCTCGACGGCCTCCAGGGCCGCGATGCGGGCCTTGGCCTCGTCCAGCTCGCCGGTGAGCTGGTCGGCCAGCTCTGCGGCTTCCTGGCGCGCTGCTTCCGTCTCCTGGCGCACGGCCTCCAGCGCCTCGCGCTCGGCGGCCAGGCGGTTGTTCGCCATTTCCAGCGCCACGGCCCACAAGTCGCCGCCCAGCTCGGCCAGCTTGTCAGTGATCGCCTGCGGTGCCGGCTCGCGGATCGGGGCGGCCTGGCTGGCCTTGCGTGCGCGCCACTCGTTCATCGCCTCGCTGATGGTGGTGAAGCTGCCGCTGCCGAGCTGCTTGCGCACGTTCGCCAGCGTGGGGTTCTGGCCGGCCGCGTCCAGTTCGTCGGCCACCGCAAATATCTGCTCCTTCGAGATCGCCATGTCGGGCCTCCTTTGGCCGGTTGTATGTTGTAGCGTGAAGCATACTACAACATACAACACTACGCAAGCGGTTTAGCTGAACTTTTTTTAGCGGCTAAAACGCGGGCAAAAAAAGCCCCGCTCGATGGCGGGGCGATGGGTGGGGGTCGGTGGTCGGCGATGCCCGGCGCTGGGCGTGTCAGCCCTCCAGCAGCGCGACAAGCTGCACGGTGCCAAGGTCGGCCTCGAACTCCTGGCCGTCATCCTCGTATTTGAGCCAGGCCCAGCCCTCGGCCGGGGGCCGGCGGTTGAGGATCAGCCGTGCCGGCCGGTCGTCGTGCTTGACCTGGATGATGGCCTTCTTGAGCTTGTCGGGGTCGGCCTCCTTCGGCTCCTTCTTCCCCTTGGCGTCATCATCCTGCGGCCCCTGCTCGCCGTCGCCGGCCTCGGCGTCGGTCTTGCCGGTCAGCGCATCGACGGTGTTGGGATCACGGTCGCCGTCCTCGTGACTGCGCTTGTCCTCCAGGAACTCGCGCAGCAGCTTCACCGAGCCGCGCGTCAGCTCCTGGCTGTCGTCGGCCAGCCAGGCGGCCACCTCGTCGGGGTTCTTCTTGTAGGCCGTCACCAGCTCGTTGATGACAGTCACGTCCTTGCCCCGGCCGCTATTGAACGCCTCGGCAATGGGTTCGGGCAAGTCCAGCAGCGTGACGTGCTGCGTGACGAAGGCCGGCGACTTGCCGATCTCCTTGGCGATCTCGCCCTTCTTCTTGCCCTTCGCCAGCTCGCGGCCGATGAAGTCGGCGATCTCACGCGCCGTCAGCTCGTTGCGTTGCAGGTTCTCGATAACCTGGTCGGCCTCGTTGTAGTCGTTGTCGATGAAGGCCGGGATCGTGGTCTTGTGCGCCCACTTCGAGCCGCGATAGCGCCGCGCGCCGTGGTTGATGAGGTAGCGCCCCGGTGCGTCCGGGTTCTCGCGCACGCTGATGGGCGACTTCACGCCGCGCGCTTTGATCGTCTCGCCGATCTCCGCGATGCTCTCCGGCGAGAAGCCGGGGTTGTCGGCCGTGCGCGGCTGGTGCGGGTCTTCGTCGATCAGGTCAAGCGGCAGCTCCTGCGGGCCTGCGCCGCCGGCGTTGGCCGCCGGCTGCTCGTTCAGCAGGCCGGCCAGGTCGCCCAGCCCGTCCAGGCCCAGCCCGGACGATTGCGGCTTGTCCTGCTCCTTCTTCTTGGCGTTGGTCTTGGCGCTCATTGCGCGATCTCCATCTTCGTGAACACGTAATCCGCCAGCGCACGCACCTCCTGGGTGGCCTTCCGCGCGGCGGTCTTCTTGATCTTCCACACCGGCATCTGCTCGCCCAGCGCCTCGGCGATGCTGTCACGCGCGCCGATGCTGAACGGCAAGATGAGCTGCGGGTATGCCTGCTGCAACGTCGCCAGGTTGTTGACGTGGCGCGGCTTCCGCGCGTCCACCTTGTTCGGCACCATGCCGAGGAAGCGCAGCTTGGGGTTCTGCTTGCGCAGGTTGCTGATGACCGCGACCATCTTCTTCATGCCCTGCAAGCTGTACGCCTCCATTTCGATGGGCGACAGCATGTAGTCGGCCGTCAGCACGGCCGCCGTCATGGCGACGCCAAGGGAGGGGGCCGTGTCGATCAGGCACACGTCGAAGAACTCGCCCAGCGCGGCCACACTGGCCCGCAGCGCGGCGGCCGCCTGGGAAAGCTCCATCTTGTCCAGGTTCGCCAGGTTGGCGTCTGCCGCGATCAGCGCCAGGCCGTCATCCTCCCGGTCAGCGAACCAGGCGCGCAGCTCGTCGCCGCCGGCGGTGAACATGCGACTGGCGGGATAGCCCGAGTCGTGGCCGGCCAGCGTCCAGCTCGCATTGCCCTGGGTGTCCAGGTCGATCACTGCAACCCGAAGGCCGCGCTCCTGGAAGTCGAACGCCAGGTGGCAGGTTGCGAACGTCTTGCCTTGACCGCCTTTCTGAATTGCCGTGACCAGTGTTTTCATGAGTTGGGTTCCTGTTTCCTCTTTCCCTTGGCGTCGGCTTCCCAACGCTTGACGATGAACGCTTGATGCTCCGGCAGTACCGCCGTCACCCGCTCGAAGCCCTGCGGGAGCACTTCCCCCGCCACTGCCCACACGCGGCTGACCGCTTGCGATACCGCCCCCTTGGTCAGCCCCAGCGAGGCCACAAACTCGGCCTGGGGCCTTCCATCGACCAGCACGCCGCGCGCTATGTCGATGGTCTGTTGCCCGATCTCCAGGCCCTTGATCGCCGCCTGGAATTGGGCTTCGGTTAGCCGTTTCTTCATGGAGAACACCCATATAAACTCCACACCCGGTTGTTGAACAAAAGGCGGTGCCAGCCGCCGACCATGTGCAGAAGTTTAGCTAAACTCGCCGCCCGCGTCAAGCGTTTTAGCGGCTAAAAATGGGCGCGTGATCTTCTTTCTTGGCGTTCAACCTGGCCGCGTCAGCGGCACTCATGAAGAACGTCATCAGCGGGCCGACCGTGCGGCTCGAACCGTTGGCAAAGCACACGTCGAACTGACCGCCGGCGGTGTGCGGATCGACGCCTTCCACCAGTCGCCAGGGGTCAAGGCCCCATTCCTCGGATTGCGCGCTGTACCAATAGGCCGGCGCATCGCCGTTCAAGTCGCTGGCCGCGTACTCGCGCACCAGGACGGCCACCCGGCCGGTGTTCGGCTCCACGAATCCCGGCGGGTAGGGTAGGGTCTGTTTTTTCATGTCAAAGCCCCTTCGGCTTGTAGATCGAAACGAAGTAGGTGATCGCGGTCAGCACCGCGAAGTACGCCAGGAACGACCAACCGGCATACACGCCAGGCGTGTTCCAGTGGTAGAGCATCCGCACGAACTGGAAGAAGGTGGCAATCGACAGCACCCACTTGAGGATCGGCCAGACCAGCACGGTCGCCACCCATACGAACTTGACCAGGCCGGCCAGCAGGCCAGCACCGGGGGCCTTGTTGGGGGCAGCAGACGCGGCGGCAGGCTCCACCGGCGCGGGCGCGGCGGGCTGCTCGATCTCCTTGGGGAACTTGATGATGTTGGACATAGCTTGACCCTCCACGCGCTTACGTGTTGAATGCTGGGTGCTCCCACTCGGAAGCATGGTTACGGTGTGCCAGCACCAGGCCAAGCGCCCCGGATCACTCCGGGGCGTTCCTCCACCTGGGGCCGCCCTTGATCTTGCCTCGGCTCACGCAATACTCCTTCTTGGCGTCCTCGATAGGCCCGGCCGTTGCCGACCGGGCCATGTGCTCTTACCAGCCGGCCCGGCGCTTGGCCTGCTCGACGGCTTCCATCGACCAATGGCCCTTGGCCTGCCCCTCCAGGGAGCATCCGGCGAAGTACGCCTTGCCGCGCAGTTCCTCGGCTTTGCACACCAGCTCGGCCGCCTCGGCCATCATGGCCGCGATCTCGTCACGGCGGGCCGGGAAGTCGGTCGCTGCCGCGCCCTCCAGCTCGTCAATCCAGGGCATAATCTTGTTGTCGCTCATCGGACTTTCTCCGGTAGTTGACCTGGGCAATGTGCCCGGCCTTCAAGTGCTATATTAGGGCAAAATGCCCTAGCCTGTCAAGCACTTTAGCTAAACTTTTTTCGCTTTACCGGAATCCGAAGGCTAAACTTTAGCCGCTAAAACCTTTCCCTTGGCGTCAATCCTCTTTCCAGATCACGCCCAGCCCGGCCTGGTCGCACAGGATCGCCCATGCCGCATAGGGAATCGGGGTGTCCTCGCCGATCCAGCGGCGGATCGTGCGGTCGCCCTTCGCGCCCAGCCCCAGCGCCTTCGCGGCCTTGCTGCCGCTGAACCCGGCCAGGCGCAGCACCTCTCGGACTTCCTCGCCGGTCGGTTGCGCCCAGCGTTCGGCCGGCTTCAAGCACTCCAGCCGGATATTGGCGTCGTTCGTCATTCGTTCGTTCTCCTGGTCAAGTGATAAGCCGCAACTGGTCGAAGCCGTAGATCGACTGGATGCAGCTCGGGTCTGAATCGACCACGCGCCGGCCTGCGCGATTGGTCTTGTACGTTACCGGCCTGTCGTCGTGCGCCCACACCTGGCGGGTGTCGGGATGCACCTTCACGATGATGATGCGCTTGCCGATGTAGCGGTCGAAAACCGGGTGATGGACGCTCACGATCTCGCACCGCTGGCCGGGCTTGAACTCCACCAGGTCGGCCGGGCCTCCATCGCCATTCCTGGCGATGCTGCAGGTTGCCGCGCTCGCTCGCGGCATCGTTGTTTCCGGCGATACAGGCCCGCCCTCGCCCGGCTCGGCATCGTCGGCTTTGACGATGCTGCAGGTCATCGTCGTTTCTGGCGATGCGGGATCTCGCTCCGGGCCTGCGCCGGTGATTTTTCCCTTGGCGTCCAACCCGGCGGCCCTGGCCGCCTTGATCCTGGTCGCGGCCTCGGCCGCCCAGCGCCTGGCGATGAAGGCCCGATGCGAGGGCAGCACCACATCGACCAGGACGAACCCCGGCGGCACCAGGACGGTCGCCGGTGCGCGCCGCGCCGGCGGCTCCAAGCCGGCCAGCCAAGCGGGCAGGGGAGCATCGGCCAGGCGGTCGCGGTAGCTGGCCTCGACCATCACCGGGCGCTTCTTCTCGGCTCGCTGCGCAGCCAGGATGCCGCGCGCAACCTCGTCCACCGTCATGCAGCCCTGCGCCGTGTCGAAGTGCGAGCGGTAGCCCGTTTCGGAGATAAACGGCCTGTCCAGGTCGATGACGTGGAACTGGAAGTGGGCACCCAGCGGCCCGCCGTAGCCGGCCTCGTACTCCACCAGGGCGCGCATGTCGCCATCCGCGACCAGGAACTGGCCGCGCTGGCCCCACAAGGGCACGTCGCCAGGCACCGCCGCGCAATGGCGCTCGATGACCTGGCCGGGCGCGTCGTGGTCGGCCATGCTGCCCACGTGCGTTCCGCCGTTCATCTTCCAGATGACGGCCTCGTATCGGTCGCTGGCCGCCTCGGCGGCCGCACCGTCACCGCGCATGATCGCCGCGTCGATCTCCACCACGGCCGCCACGGCGGCGGCCAGCAGCTCGTCGCGGTCGGTGGGCAGCTCGGCCAGCAGCTCGGCCGCCGGCGCGTTCCAGTCCTGGCCCGGCTGGGCCGGCGTCTTGCGTTTCTTCGCCATCGGCCGGCCCCTCAAGTGTCAGCACGCCGCCACGCGATCACGTCGCGGGCTTCGTAGCCGTGGCGCTTGCAGTCGTCGCAGAATCCCGAGCTGAACCCCTTGTGGTTCGTGCCGATCCATGCGGCCGGCTTGCCGCATTCGTGGCCGTAGGTGCCCGGCTCGGCGTTGTGGCACTTGCCGTCCGTCGCGTAGCTGTTCGTCGGTGCCTGGGGAGCGTTGTTCCTGGTCATGGTCGCCTCCTGGAAGCCCCGGCCGAAGCCGGGGCCGCCCCTCATCAGTCAATAGCCCGGTAGATCGCGGCCGCCTCGGCGTGGCTGGCTGCGAAGCCGCGCAGGAAGTGATAGCGGTCGATCAGGGCATCGCCGGCGTCCGTGTCGGCGGCCTCGGCCGCGAGCTGACCCAGCGCGAACAGGGTTGCGACAATGCCGGCGGCGTCGGCCGACAACTCGCCTCGGAAGCCGTTGCCGTCCACCTCGATCTCCAGGCGGTCGGCCAGGTCGGGGGCCATGTAAAAACCGCCGTCCGACAAGGTGTAGTAGTGCCAATACGCGCCGCTGTAGCGTTCGCAGAGCCGGCGAAGCCAGGCATACACCAGGGCCTCGCCGCGCATCATCAGACGCGGGCCGAAGTAGGCGGGCAGGAAGTCGAGGCGCTGGGCCTCGGCGACCAGGGAAGCGGTAACGGGTTGCTCTTGGGTGTTCATCGGACTTTCTCCGGTAGTTGACCTGGGCGAAATGCCCGGCCTTCAAGTGCTATATTAGGGCAAAATGTCCTAATCGTCAAGCACTTTAGCTAAACGTTTTAGCCGCTAAACCTTGCCCTTTCCCTTGGCGTGCATTACAATGTAATTCACGAACCCAACCGGAGAACCAATCATGGCTGCAAACCAGCTCGTACAAACGCGCATCGACGGCGCGATCAAGGAAGAAGCGGCGGCCGTCCTGGCCGCGATGGGCCTTACCGTGTCCGACGCGGTGCGGCTGCTGCTCACGAAGGTGGCCCAGGACAAGGCGCTGCCCTTCGAGCCGCTGATTCCGAACGCCACCACCATCGAGGCGATGAAGGAAGCCCGCAAGGGCAAGCTGCCGCGCTTCGCCACCGTCAACGATCTGATGGCCGATCTGCATGCGGCAGATTGAGCGCACCGGCCAGTTCAAGCGCGACTACAAGCGCGAGGCGAAAGGGCAGCACCGGGCCACGCTCGACGCCGACCTGGTGCCCGTCCTGGTCGCGCTCGCCGACGACCAGCCGCTGGAACCTCGGCACCGCGACCACGCGCTGACCGGGGACTGGAAGGATCACCGGGATTGCCACGTCAAGCCCGACCTGGTGCTGATCTACCAGAAGCCCGACGCCGACACGCTGCGCCTGGTGCGCCTCGGCTCTCACTCCGAACTCGGCTTGTGATCGGCGCGGGCCTGGCCCCGCGTCTCACGTTTCATTGACACTTGAGGGGCGCTTTCCGCGCCACCGGCCGAGCTGGCCGACCCCCTTCCTTGGCGTAAAACCTGCGGCGGTGGAGCTGCTGCGATGCTTGAGGATCGCGCGGCCGGTCGAACCGCGGCGACCTGGTTGGGGAGTGTGAGGGGGCTTTGCCCCCTCGCAAGCTCTCGAACTTACTGCCTTCCGCCAGGCGCTTGCGCCTGGCTCTCCTAAGCCGTAGCGCCGAAGGCGCTCCATTGTGGGGTGAGGCCGCAAGGCGGCCGAGGGGCGTAGCCCCTGGGGGGATGGGAGGCCGCTTGCGGCCGGGTGGGATCGAGAAGGGGGGTTTCCCCCCTTCGGCGGCCGGTCATGCTGCGCGGTAGCTTGGGCCGTGTTGCCGTTTTTTTCGCCAGCCTCTGGTTAAAACTACCTGGTTATATAAAAAGGTTATAAAGACGGTTAAAAACCTGGTTAGCATGACCGAAAAACGCGCGTAAACCGTTGTCACGCCAAGGAAAAGCGCGAAGAGGCAGCCCCTCAAGTGTCAATGGATAAGCCCCCCATGTGTCAATACGCTGCCCCTCAAGTGTCAAGAACCGCGCCCCTCAAGTGTCAGTAGGGCCGCCCCTCAAGTGTCAATACCGGGGCAGGGTTCCTAACAGGGTTATCCACAACTTCGGTGGATAACTCCATGCCGATCAGGCACTTAGGCCGCCTCGGCGGCCGCCTGGACGGCTCGACCAGGCCGAAATCGGCCGCTGCCCCCCAAGTGTCAACATCGCGCCGGCCCCGCTGCCCCTCAAGTGTCAACGTCAGGGCTGCGCCGGCCGGCCTCGGCCGACTTGTCCCGAAACTGTCCACAACGGCCGCGCCGGTGGGGCAGGGCAGGGAAGGCCCCGGAAACGGGCCAGGAAGGCCCGTCAGGGCCGCAAAGCCCAGCGGCGAGGGCCACCGGCCCGGTGAGCGTCGGGAAGGCGCTGGAAGCCCGCCAGGGGCGAGACGGGCGGCTCTGCCGCCTGGCTCGATGCGCAGCACGACATAGCCGGTTCTCGCGGCCGCCGGCCGGGAGAATCCCCCGCAGCTCGGCCCCTCAAGTGTCAAAGGGTGGATCTCATCGTCAGAAGCGGCGATGCGAGATCCAGCGCCGGCGTCGGCCGTCATCGTCGGAACTGGCGATGGGGCCCTCGGTTCATCGTCAAAGGTGGCGATGGTCGACCGTGGCCAGGACGTGGCCAGCCTCGCCGGAAGTGACGATGCTGCAGCTCGACGTGCGCGAGCTGGTGCGCGGTACTGCCTGGGGTCGCCTCAGAAAACGGAAAATAAAGCACGCTAAGCCGGTTGCAGCGGTCGTAGCGGCCTGAACTTGCCCGCGCCGATCTTGGCGCTGCTGCGCCAGAGGTAATCGCCGGTGAGGTTGATGTGCTCCCAACCGAGCGGCGACAGGTACTGCAACAGCGCGTCATCAACGGCATGGCCGTTGCCACGCAGCGCGTGCGCAGCCCGTTCCAGATAGACCGTGTTCCACAACACGACGGCAGCCGTTACCAGATTGAGGCCGCTAGCCCGGTA
>NZ_AVOF01000111.1:0-8602 GCF_000465935.2 Pseudomonas sp. EGD-AK9 | reverse complement strand
CGTCGCGAGCGCTTCGCGCTGGTCTACCGCGCCCCCGACGGCCAGCCGCGCAGCCTCGGCAGCCTGGAGGTGGCGGTGGATATCGCCAGCATCCACCGCCGCCTGTGGGCCAGCGGCCTGACCAACCTGCTGTGGATGGCCCTGTTTATCTGCGGCCTGGCCATCACCCTGGCCTGGCTGTTCCACCGCCTGGTCACCCGCCACCTGCTGGCCATGGCCGAGTTCTCCCGTCATCTGGGTGCCGGTAGCTGGCAGCAGCCGCTGCAGCTGGCCAAGGCGGCCCGCGCCGATGATGAGATCGACCAGGTGGCCCATGCCCTGGAGGACCTGCGCCAGGCCATGCTCGCCGACCTGCGCCGGCGCGAGGCCGATCGCCAGGCCCTGGTCGGTCGCCAGGACGAACTGCAGCGCATGGTCGAGCAGCGCACCGCCAGCCTGCACCAGGCCAAGGAGCAGGCCGAGGCGGCCAACCGCGCCAAGTCGCGCTTTCTTGCCACCATGAGCCACGAGCTGCGCACTCCGCTCAACGGCATCCTCGGCATGGCCGAACTGCTTCGCGAGGCGTTGCCGGCCGAGCCTGATCGCCTGCGCCTGCGCGCCCTGCACAAGGCCGGCGAGGGCCTGCTGGCGCTGCTCAACGACCTGCTGGATTTCGCCAAGCTGGAGGAGGGCGAGGCCCGCGCCGAGGCCGCGCCCTTCGCCATGCTGCAGCTGCTGGACGAGGTGGTGACCC
Source organism: Pseudomonas sp. EGD-AK9 (assembly GCF_000465935.2). Lineage (NCBI taxonomy): Bacteria > Pseudomonadati > Pseudomonadota > Gammaproteobacteria > Pseudomonadales > Pseudomonadaceae > Pseudomonas > Pseudomonas sp. EGD-AK9. The sequence goes on along the minus strand of NZ_AVOF01000111.1, from coordinate 7,869 downwards.
TGCTCGAACCCCGCGCCCAGGCCAACGGCACCCAGCTGCAGGTGCGTCTGGACGCCGCGGTGGGGCCCTGGCTACTGGGCTGCGAACAGTTCCTGCGCCAGGTGCTGACCAACCTGCTGGCCAATGCCATCAAGTTCACTGCCGGCGGCCGGGTGTGTCTGAGCGTCGAGCTGCTGGGCGAGCACAGCCAAGGCCAGCAACTGCGCATTCAGGTGGAGGACGACGGTATCGGCATCGCCGAGGCGGTACAGGGGCGTATCTTCGAGCGCTTCGTCCAGGCCGACGAGCAGGTGGCGCGGCGTTATGGGGGGGCCGGCCTGGGGCTGGCCATCTGCAAGCGCCTGGTGCAGGCCATGGGCAGCGAGATCCAGCTGCACAGCCGTGAGGGGCAGGGCAGCCGCTTCTGGTTCCAGCTGTGGCTGCCCCGGGTGCAGGCACCGCAGGTGCCGCAGCCGGTGCCGGCCGAGTCCCTGGCGGCGCGCCGGGTGCTGGTGGTGGAGGACGTGCCGCTTAACCGTGAGGTGGCCCGTGGCCTGCTTGAGCGTGAAGGCCAGTGGGTGAGCCTGGTCGAGGATGCCGAGCCAGCCCTGGCGCTGTGCCGTCAGCAGCGCTTCGATCTGATCCTGCTGGACGTGCACCTGCCCGGCTGCAGCGGGGTCGAGCTATGCCGTCAGCTGCGCCAGGACGCCCAGGGGCTAAATCGCGATACGCCCATCTACGCCTTTACCGCCAGCCTGCAGGCGAGCAAGGTGCAGGGCTATCTGCAGGCCGGCATGCAGGGGGTGATCGGCAAGCCCATCGACCTGGCCCTGCTGCGCCAGGCCCTGGCCCGCTGCACGCCGGCCGAAGTCTGGCTGGACGCGGCCCGGCTGCGCGAACATGCCGAGCAGCTCGGTGGCGAGCGCCTGCGGCAGTTGCTCGGCCTGCTGCTGCACAGCCTGCAGGAGCAGGGCGCACTGCTGCGCGCGGCCCTGCAGCGGCGTCAGGCCGCGCCCTTGCAGGAGGCCGCTCACCGTCTGGCCAGCGCCTGCGACAGCCTTGGCGCCCTGGCCCTGGGCCAACTGCTGCGTCAGGTGGAACAGGCCGCCGAAGCGGGCGCCGAATTGCCCTGGGACGACTGGCAGGCCCGTCTGCAGGCGGCGTTGGCAGCCACCGAGGCGGCCGTAGTCCAGGCCCGCAGCGAGTTGTAACAGCGGCGTTACCACTTCTTACAACTTCTTTCCCACTGTACAACGGCGCCTTACATCGCCTGCCAATAATCGAGCCGGGACCGGACACCTGAGGCCGGTCAACCTTCGGTTACTGGGAGACAACAACAATGAAACTCCGCAACCTCTCGGCGCTCGATGCGCTGCTGGTCGGTGCCGTGCTGCTGGCCCTGATCGCCGGCTCGCTGAGCCTGTTCGATAATCCCATGGGCGGGCCATTGCAGCTGGCACTGATCATGGTCGGCTGCTTCGCCGCGCTGATCGGCATGAAGAACGGCATCGGCTGGGCTGAACTGGAAAGCGAGATCATCGCCACCAATGCCAAGACCATCGGCTCGATCTTTATCTTCCTTGCCATCGGCGTGCTGATCGGCGCCTTTATCCTCGCCGGCACCGTGCCGACCCTGCTGTATGCCGGGCTCAGCCTGCTCTCGCCGGGCTTCTTCTACCCCCTGGCCTGCCTGATCTGCGCCATCGTATCGATCTGCATCGGTTCGTCCTGGACCACCGTGGCCACCATCGGCGTCGGCCTGATGGGCACTGCCCATGGTTTTGGCCTGTCGCCGGAGATCACCGCCGGTGCGGTGGTGGCTGGTGCCTACTTCGGCGACAAGATGTCGCCGCTGTCGGAAACCACCAACCTGGCCCCGGCCGTGGTCGGCGTCGACCTGTTCGCCCATATCCGCCATATGGCCTGGGTCTCGGTGCCGAGCCTGCTGCTCGCCCTGTGCCTGTTCGCCTTTCTCGCCTTGAGCGCCGATGTGCGCGGCGATGCGGTATCCAATGTGCCGGAGCTGCAGGCGCAGTTGCGTGAGTCCTTCCATATCGCCTGGTACAACCTGTTGCCCATGCTGGTGCTGCTGGTGCTGTCGGTGCGCAAGGTGCCGGCCTTCCCGGCGATCATGTTCAGCGCGGTGCTGGCCTGCCTGTTCGCCGTGCTGTTCCAGGGCGCGGCGATCGAGCGCTTTATGGCCGACAGCGAACTGAGCGGCGCCACGCGCACCGTCACGGCTCTATGGACGGTAATGGCCACCGGCTTCTCCATCAGCAGCGGCAACGAGGTGGTGGACAGCCTGCTCAGCCGTGGCGGCATGGCCGGCATGGTGTTTATGGCCTTCCTGGTGTTCTGCTCGATGATGATGACCGCGGTGCTGGAGCGCATCGGCTTTATCCGCTTCCTGCTCGGCCTGATCGTGCGCAGCGTGCACTCGGTGGGCGCGCTGATCGGCGCCACCCTGGCCACCAGCCTCAGCGTCAACCTGCTGACCGGCGACCAGTACCTGTCCCTGGTGCTGCCGGGGCAGATGTGGAAGGAGGAGTACCGCCGCCGGCGCCTGGCCGCGGTCAACCTGTCGCGCACCATCGAGGACGCCGGCACCGTGACCTCGGCGCTGATCCCCTGGAACGCCTGCGCGGTGTATATGGCCGCGACCCTGGGCGTGGCCACCCTGGCCTATGCGCCATTCGCCTTCTTCAACTGGATCAACCCGCTGATCGCGCTGCTCTACGGCATCTTCTGCATCAAGATTCTGCCGTTGGCCGACGAGCAGGATGAAGCTGCCGAACTCGCGCCGCCCACCGTCCGGCCGCTACCCAGCGCCGGCTGATCTCCCCCCCGCAACCCACCAGGCCCGCCGCAGTGCGGGCCTTTTGCGTTACGGGGGGCTGCAAGCAACGCCGTTCAGCCGTAGCCCGGATGAAATCCGGGAAGTCCCGGCCCTGCAAAACTGCTCCCGGATTGCATCCGGGCTACAAGTACAGGCCGCTCTCTTGCTTGAGTGGGCCGCATTGGGCCTGTAAGGCCTTGTTCGAACTTGTAACAGGCCTCTGAAAATCCCTAATTAATTTCATATATATCAATCACTTAATCATTTAACTGAACGGTTGTTCGACATCTTGTCGAATTACTGAACAAGTGTTTAGTATTGCCTCCAGGCCCGGACGCAGACGCGTCCAATAACAACAAGCCAGTCCAACAAAGAGGTTTGCCATGAACGCAGCCCCCCGTCTGCTCTGCCAGATCGAAGCCGGCATCGCCCGGGTCAGCCTGAACCGCCCGGAGCAGCGCAATGCCCTGGATATCCCCAGCCTGCAGGACCTCTATGAGCTGCTCGGCGAACTGCAGGCGGCGCCGGAAGTGCGCGTGCTGCTGCTGACCGGCAGCGGCAAGAGCTTCTGCGCCGGCGCCGATGTCGCCGAGTGGGCCGCCGCCGAGGCCCGCGGCGAGCTGGAGAGCTACGGCTGGACGGAGAACGCCCACCGCCTGATGGTGCGCCTGCACGGCTTCGCCAAGCCGAGCATCGCCGCCATCAACGGCAGCGCAGTGGGTGCCGGCATGGACCTGGCGCTGTGCTGCGATATGCGTATCGCCTCGGCCTCGGCGCGCTTTCGGGCTGGCTACACCAGCATGGCCTACTCGCCGGACGCCGGCGCCAGCTGGCACCTGCCGCGCCTGATCGGCGAGGAGCAGGCCAAGCGCCTGCTGTTTCTCGACCAGCCCTGGAGTGCCGAGCGCGCCCTGGCCGCGGGCCTGGTCGGCGAGGTCTGCGCCGATGAGCAGCTACAGGCCGTTGCCGGCGAGCTGGCCGCGCGCCTGGCCAAGGGGCCGACCTTCGCCTTCGCCCAGACCAAGACCCTGATCCGTGAAGGGGCTGCGCGCAACCTGGCGCAGCAGCTTGAGGCGGAATTGGCCGCCGGCCTGCTCTGCGGGCGCAGCGAGGACGGCGCCGAGGCGCTGCGCGCGGCCATGGAAAAACGTACCCCAGATTTTATCGGCCGCTGATCGCGCGCCCTGCCCGAGGACAACGTCATGAATTTTCAACTGACTGCGGAACAGAACATGCTGGTGGAGGCGGTACGCGCCTTTGTCGAGAAGGAGTTGCTGCCCCATGAGGAAGCGGTGGACCGCGCCGATGCGGTGTCCCCCGAGCTGGCCGCCGAGATTCGCGGCAAGGCCATCGCCGCCGGCTTCTACGCCTTCAATATGCCGGAGGAGGTGGGCGGCGGCGGCCTCGATTACCTGTCCCAGGCCCTGGTCGAGCGCGAGCTGTCCAAGGTGTCCTGGGCGCTGCAGGTGTTCGTCGCGCGGCCGTCGAAGATCCTGATGGCCTGCAAGGGCGAGCAGATCGCCGACTACCTCTTGCCCTGTATCCAGGGCGAGAAGATCGACTGCTTCGCCCTCACCGAACCGGGCGCCGGCTCGGACGCCAACTCGATCAAGACCCGCGCAGTGCGCGACGGCGACGACTTCGTGATCAACGGCGCCAAGCACTTTATCAGCCATGCCGGGCACGCCGACTTCGCCATCGTCTTCGCCGTCACCGACAGCTACGAGCGCAACGGCAAGAAGCGCAACGCGGTCACCGCCTTCCTGGTGGACAAGGGCACCCCGGGCATGACCGTGCGCCGCGGGCCCAAGTGCGTGAGCAACAAGGGCTACCACACCTATGAAATCTTCTTCGACGACTGCCGGGTGCCGGCATCCAAGGTCCTCGGTGAGGTGGATAAGGGTTGGGAAGTGGCCAACGCCTGGCTGACCGCCGGGCGGGTGATGGTCGCCGCCAACTGCGTCGGCCAGGCCCAGCGCGCCATGGCCCTGGCCCTGCAATGGGCGGCGGACCGCCAGCAGTTCGGCCAGCCCATCGGCAGCTACCAGGGCGTGTCGTTCAAGCTGGCCGATATGGCCACGCAGATCGCTGCCGCCGAACTGCTGACCCTCAATACCGCCTGGAAGATGGACCAGGGCAGCATGACCGACGGCGAGGCCGGAATGGCCAAGCTGTTCGCCAGCGAAGTGCTGGGCAAGGTGGCCGACGAGACGGTGCAGATCTTCGGCGGCATGGGCCTGATGGACGAGGGCCCGGTGGAGCGCATCTGGCGCAACGCGCGGATCGAGCGGATCTGGGAAGGCACCTCGGAAATCCAGCGCCACATTATCTCCCGCGAACTGCTGCGGCCCTTGCTGCGCTAGGAATCCATCATGAGCCTGCATAACAATATCCGTCGCCTGCTGGCGCCCAAGCACCTGGCCTTTATCGGCGGGCGCAGCATGGCCCGTGCCCTTAAGCGCTGCGCAGAAGGGGGATTTGGCGGCCAGCTATGGCTGGTCAATCCGCAGCACGCCGAACTGGAGGGCGTGCCCTGCGTGGCCAGCATCAGGGAGCTGCCCTGTGGCCCCGATGCGGTCTTTATCGCCACCAACCGCGAACTGACCCTGCAAGCCGTGGCCGAGCTGGCGGCCAAGGGGGCGGGCGGGGCCATCTGCTATGCCTCGGGCTTCGCCGAGACGGGCGAGGCGGGCGAGCGCCTGCAGGCCGAGCTGCTGCGCGCCGCCGGCTACATGGCCCTGCTCGGGCCCAACTGCTACGGCCTGCTCGACTACCTGCACGGCGCCGCCCTGTGGCCGGTGGCCCATGGTGGCCAGCGGGTGGAGCGCGGCGTGGCGGTGCTGACCCAGAGCGGCAACTTCGCCTACAACCTGTCGATGAGCGACCGCTCGCTGCCGGTGGCCTATATGGCCTCGGTGGGCAACCAGGCCCAGCTCGGCGTGGCCGAACTGATGGATGCCCTGCTCGACGAGCCGCGGGTCACGGCCATCGGCCTGCATCTGGAAGGCCTGAAGAATATCCCCGGCTTTGCCCGCGCCGCCTATAAGGCGCTGGTCAAGGGCATCCCGATTATCGCCCTGAAGACTGGGGTATCGCAGATCGGCGCCGAACTGGCGCTTAGCCATACCAGCTCCCTGGCCGGCTCCGATGCCCTGTACGACGCGCTGTTCCAGCGCCTCGGGGTGATCCGCGTCAGCGGCCCGGTGAGCTTTATGGAGACCCTCAAGGCCGCCGCCTGCGGCCGCCTGCCGGCAGGCCCGGGGCTGATCGCCCTGGCCTGTTCCGGCGGCGATGCCGGCTTGATCGCCGACTATGCCGAGGCCAATGGCCTGGCACTGCCCAAGCTGGATGAGACGCAGCGTTTAGAGTTGGCCGAGGTGCTACCGGCCTACGCCAATATCGCCAATCCACTGGATTTCACCACCGCCATCTGGGGCGATGCCCAGGCCCTGACGCGCATGCTCGACAGCTGCCTAAGTCGCCCGGCCGATGCCGCCCTGCTGGTGCTGGACTACCCGGACGAGCAGAGCGGCGAGCGCCCGCAGTGCGATCTGCTACTGGAGCTCTATTGCGACGCCCTGGCCCGCCACGGCAAGAGCGGCTTTATCGCCTCGGCCTTCCCCGAGCTGCTGCCAGCCCAGGCCCGCGACTACCTGCACGCCCGTGGCGTGCCGGCGCTGCAGGGGGTGGAGGATGGCTTGGCTGCCTGGGGCCGGATCGCCGATTACCAGAGCCGTCGCCAGGCCCTGCTGGCCATGGGCGAGGCGGCCCTGGTGCCGCTGGCGACCGGTAGCGCGGTGGTTACCGGGGGGCTGCTGGATGAATGGCAGTCTAAGCAGGCCCTGGGCGCCTTTGGTCTGCCGCTACCTCGCGGGGTGCTCAGCACCCCCGAGTGCGCCCTGGCCGATGCCGAACAGCTGGGTTATCCGCTGGTGCTTAAGGCGGTCAGCGCCGAGCTGCCGCATAAGACCGAGGCCGGCGGCGTGGCCCTTAATCTGCGCGACGCCGGACAACTGCAAAGTGCCCTGGAGCGGATGCGCCGCGACCTGGCCGAGCATGCGCCGACTCTGGCCTTCGACCAGGTGCTGCTGGAAGCCATGGCCAGCCCACCACTGGCCGAGCTGATAGTCGGGGTCAAGCGCGAGCCCGGCTTTGGTCTGGCCCTGGTGCTGGGAGCGGGCGGCATTCTGGTCGAGCTGCTCAGAGACAGCCGCAGCCTGCTGCTGCCGACCAACCCGGCAGCGATCCGCCAGGCGTTGCTGGGTTTGCGCAGCGCGCCGCTGCTGAGCGGTTTTCGTGGCCGCCCGGCGGCGGATCTGGATGCCCTGGTGGCGGCCATCGGCGCGGTGGCCGACTACGCCTGCGAGCACGCCGAACGCCTGCTGGAACTGGACGTCAACCCGCTGCTGGTCGGCGCCCATGGCTGCGTGGCGGTGGATGCCCTGATCCGCCTGGCCCAGGACTGAGGAAGTGAAGATGAACGACAACAACAAGAATCTTACCGGCGGCCAGGCCCTGGTGCGCCTGCTGGCCAACTACGGTGTCGACACCGTGTTCGGCATCCCTGGGGTGCATACCCTGGAGCTGTATCGCGGCCTGCCCGGCAGCGGCATCCGCCATGTGCTGAGCCGCCACGAGCAGGGCGCCGGCTTTATGGCCGACGGCTACGCCCGGGTCAGTGGCAAGCCCGGGGTGTGCTTCGTGATCAGCGGGCCGGGGGTGACCAATGTGGCCACCGCCATCGGCCAGGCCCATGCCGACTCCATCCCCATGCTGGTGATTTCCAGCGTCAACCACAGCGCCAGCCTGGGCAAGGGCTGGGGCTGCCTGCACGAGACCCAGGACCAGCGCGCCCTGACCGCGCCGATCACCGCCTTCTCCGCCCTGGCCCTGAGCCCGGAGGAGCTGCCCGAGCTGATTGCCCGCGCCTGGGCGGTGTTCGACAGCGAGCGGCCGCGCCCGGTGCATATCTCGGTGCCGCTGGATGTGCTGGCCGCCCCGGTGGCGCGGGACTGGACGGCCGAAGTGGCGCGCCGCCCCGGCCGTGGCCTGCC
>NZ_AVOF01000110.1:0-8640 GCF_000465935.2 Pseudomonas sp. EGD-AK9 | reverse complement strand
GGCGGAAGTCGACGCCGAGCAGCGGCAACTCGCCGCCGGCCGCCGCCAGCATCTTCGGCAGCAACACCGCCAGGCACTCCATCTGCTGACGCAGCGAGCCGACGCCGCGGTAGTTGAGGTCGATCACCAGGCGCGCCTCGTCGCCCTCCTCCTCCAGGCGTGCGGCGAAGCCGCCGGAGAGGATGTGCTGGAAGCGCACGAAGGCCTGCAGCCCCTGGCGCAGGTCGCGCGCCGCCAGCAGCAGGTAGCCGACCACGTCCATCGGCCGCGGGCGCATCACTTCGCCCAGGTGCAGGCCGATATCGGCGTCGCCGCTGATGCCGGCCAGCGCCTGCCAGAAGCGCGGCGCGCTGTCGTGGTCCTCGCGCGCCTCCAGCAGCGGCACCGTCAGCGGCATGCCGGCGTAGGCGCGGCGGTAGGTGTCGGTAGGGTCCAGGCCCAGCTCGGCCAGCGCCTCGTAGAGCAGGCGGCGCAGGGTCGAGGAATGGGTCAGGGCGACCTGGGGGGCTTCGCTCATGGCGTCTCCACGCGGTGATTGACCATAGACTTTCAGCGCCGCGGCATTTGGTCAATGCCGCGACGGCCGCGCCTGCGCAGAATGCGGGCCGACCATAACAACAAGGATCGCCCGCGATGAAACGCACCCTGACTGCCCTCGCCCTGCTGGTCGCCGCCGCGGCCGGCGGCCTGACCTGGTACCTGCACGGCAAGCAGCCGCTGCGCGACGGCGAACTGCGCCTGGGTGCGCTGCAGGCGCCGGTCACGGTGCGCTTTGATGAGCGCGGCGTGCCGCATATCCGCGCCGAGCACGAGGCCGATATGTACCGCGCGCTGGGCTACGTGCACGCCCAGGACCGCCTGTTCCAGATGGAAATGCTGCGCCGCCTGGCCCGCGGCGAACTGGCCGAGGTGCTCGGCGCGCAGCTGGTGGACACCGACCGCCTGTTCCGCACCCTGGGCATTCGCGCCCATGCCGACGAATACGCCAGCCGCCTCGACCGCGACAGCCCGGCCGGGCGCGCCCTGCTGGCCTACCTCGACGGCATCAACCAGTACCAGGCCAGCCGCCCGCGGCCGCTGGAATTCGACCTGCTGGGCATTTCGCCGCGCCCCTTCACGGTAGCCGACACCCTGAGCGTGGCCGGCTACATGGCCTACAGCTTCGCCGCCGCCTTCCGCACCGAGCCGGTGCTGAGCCATGTGCGCGAGCGCCTCGGCGCCGACTACCTCAAGGTCTTCGACCTCGACTGGCGCCCGCAAGGCGTGGTCGGCACGTCGCTGGCCGCCGGCGACTGGCAGGACCTGGCCGCCATCGCCCGGCTCAGCCACGCGGCGCTGGAGGGCAGCGGCCTGCCGCAGTTCGAGGGCAGCAACGCCTGGGCCGTGGCCGGCAGCCGCACCGCCAGCGGCAAGCCGCTGCTGGCCGGCGACCCGCATATCCGCTTCGCCGTGCCGGCGGTGTGGTACGAGGCGCACCTGCAGGCGCCCGGCTTCGAGCTGTACGGCTACCACCAGGCGCTCAACCCGGTCGCCTCGCTGGGCCACAACCGCGACTTCGCCTGGAGCCTGACCATGTTCCAGAACGACGACGTCGACCTGATCGCCGAGCGGGTCAACCCGGACAACCCCGAACAGGTCTGGTACCAGGGGCGCTGGGTGGAGCTCGAACGGCGCACGGAAAGTATCACGGTCAAGGGTGCCGCGCCGGTCGAACTGAGCCTGCGCCGCTCGCCGCACGGGCCGATCGTCAACGACGCCCTCGGCCAGGCCGCCGGCAGCACGCCGATCGCCCTGTGGTGGGCCTTTCTCGAGACCGCCAACCCGATTCTCGACGCCTTCTACCAGCTCAATCGCGCCGACAGCCTGGACAAGGCCCGCGCCGCCGCCGAGCTGATCGAGGCGCCCGGGCTCAACGTGGTCTGGGCCAACGCCGCCGGCGACATCGGCTGGTGGGCGGCGGCCAAGCTGCCGCTGCGTCCGGCCGGGGTCAACCCGAGCTTTATCCTCGACGGCGCCGGCGGCGAGGCGGACAAGCCCGGCTGGCAGCCCTTCGCCGCCAACCCGCAGGAAGAGAACCCGGCGCGCGGCTATATCCTCTCGGCCAACTACCAGCCGCTGGCGACCAGCGGCATCGAGGTGCCCGGCTACTACAACCTGGCCGACCGCGGCCAGCGCCTGGACCGGCATCTGAGCGACGCCACGGTGAAATGGGATAGCGCCAACAGCCAGGCGCTGCAGCTCGATAGCGGCAGTGGCTACGGCCCGCGCCTGCTGGCACCGATTGCGGACGAGCTGCGCGCCGCCGCGGCCGACGAGCGGGAGCGGGCGCTGGTGGAACAACTGGCCGCCTGGGACGGCGATCACCGGCTCGACTCGCTGGCCGCCACCCTGTTCAATCAGTTGACCTACCAGTTGGCCCGCGAGGCCATGGCCGACGAGCTGGGCGAGACCTTCTTCGACAGCCTGCTGTATACCCGCGTGCTGGACAGCGCCCTGCCGCGCCTGACCGCCGATGCCGACTCACCCTGGTGGAACCGCCAGGGCAGCGAAACGCGCGAGAGCCGTGCGCAGATAGTCGCCGACGCCTGGCGCGCCAGCCTCGAGCATCTGCGCGGCCAGTTCGGCGATGCCCCCGGCGACTGGGCCTGGGGCCGCGCCCATACCCTGACCCACGGCCACCCGCTGGGCCAGCAGCCGCTGCTGGCCAGGCTGCTCAACGTCGGCCCGTTCGCCGCGCCGGGCGGTCACGAGATGCCGAACAACCTGTCGCACAAGGTCGGTCCGGCACCCTGGCCGGTGGTCTACGGGCCTTCGACCCGGCGCCTGGTCGATCTGGCCGATGCCGAGCGCGCCCTGGGCGGCATTCCGGTGGGGCAGAGCGGCGTGCCCTTCGACGCCCACTACGACGACCAGGCCGCCGCCCACGTGGCCGACCAGTACCAGCCGCAGCACCTGAGCGAGACCGACGTGGCGGCGCATAGCCGCGGCACGCTGCGCCTGCTGCCGCGCTGAGGGCGACCGATAGCGGCTAGCGGAGGCAGGGCGGACAGCGTGACGCTTGTCCGCCCTGCCCGGCGGCATACGCGCACGATGCGACGCCGCGTGCACCATTCGGGGCGCAGGGCGCACCCTACTGAGGCAGGCCGGGCACCGGGCCGAACGTCGAAAAAGCCTGACCGACCCAGCAAAGCCGCGGCTTTCGGCCTTGGTAATAAAATTGGCACACAGCCTGCATAAGCTAAGGCAAGCCCAGTTTCGGGGACCTTGGTACAGGCAGGCCGGGGAATCCCCTCTTTTATTCGCGGCGCAGGGTCAGACGCACCCGCCAGCGCCCATCCACCTCCGCACCGCGCCACTCCCCGCCCAACGGGCGGGCCGCCACCAGCATCAGGCGCAGATCCCGTCCTTCCCGCTGAATCCGCCAGTTGACCGGAGTGCCATCCAGGTCGAGGCGACCCTGGCGTTCGCGGCCGTAGGCATCGACGAAGCGATAGCTCAGCGCGCCCTGGACGTGCTCGGCGAGCGCCTCCGGTTCACGGTTGAACCAGACCTGCAGGCCCGCGGCCCAGGGCTCGGCGTCCTCGATGCGCAGCGGCGCCGGCTCGAACAGGCGGCCGAGCATGCTGCCGAGAAGGAAGGCCAGCAGCGCCAGCGACGCCATGAAGCGCCAGCGAATTCGCGGCCTGGGGTCCTCGACCGGCGTAGAATGGCCGTCGTCCCTGCGCTCGGAGCCCTGCATGTTCCACGTCATCCTCTTTCAACCGGAAATCCCGCCCAATACCGGCAACATTATCAGGCTGTGCGCCAACAGCGGCTGCCAGCTGCACCTGATCGAGCCGCTGGGCTTCGAACTGGACGACAAGCGCCTGCGCCGCGCCGGCCTGGACTACCACGAATACGCCACCCTCAAGCGCCATCCCGACCTCGCCAGCTGCCTGGCAAGCCTCGGCCAGCCGCGCCTGTTCGCCTTCACCACCAAGGGCTCGCACGCCTTTCACGAGGTCGCCTACCAGCCCGGCGACGCCTTCCTGTTCGGCCCGGAGAGCCGCGGTCTGCCGGAGGAGGTGCGCAACGCCCTGCCGCCCGAGCAGCGCCTGCGCCTGCCGATGCGCGCCGGCTGCCGCAGCCTGAATCTGTCCAATACCGTGGCGGTGACCGTCTACGAGGCCTGGCGGCAGAACGGCTTCGCCGAGGCTGGGATGTAGCCCGGATGCAATCCAGGTTTAGTGCAAGCCGTCGCCCGCACAAACAAAAACGCCGCGCCCCTAACGGGAGTCGCGGCGCTGTTGCGAACCGGGCGTCGCTTAGTGCGCGGTGACTTCGCCCTGCGCCGCCTGCTGCTGACGCTGCAGCTCCTGGGCGTACAGCGCGTCGAAGTTCACCGGAGCGAGCATCAGCGCCGGGAAGGAGCCGCGGATGACCAGGCTGTCCAGCGCCTCGCGGGCGTAGGGGAAGAGGATGTTCGGGCAGAAGGCGCCGAGGGTGTGGCTCATCGAGGCGGCGTCCAGGCCCTTGATCAGGAAGATGCCGGCCTGCTGCACTTCGGCGATGAAGGCCACTTCTTCGCCGTTCTTCACCGTGACCGAGAGTGTCAGCACCACTTCGTGGAAGTCGCCGTCCAGGGTCTTCTGCCGGGTGTTGAGGTCCAGGCCGACGCTCGGCGTCCACTCCTGACGGAAGATTTCCGGGCTCTTCGGCGCCTCGAAGGACAGGTCCTTGACGTAGATGCGCTGCAGGGAGAATTGCGGATTCTGCTGTTCGCCGGCGGCGGCGCCGTTGTTTGCTGGTTCGGTCATGGCCTTTGCCTTCTGGTCTTGAGGTTTATGCGGGGCTCTGCAGCAGCGCATCGAGCTTGCCGGCGCGCTCCAGGGCGTAGAGGTCGTCGCAGCCACCGACATGGGTGCTGCCGATCCAGATCTGCGGTACCGAGGTGCGGCCGGCCTTGCGGGTCATCTCGGCGCGCAGCGCGGGCTGGCCGTCGACGCGCACTTCGTCGAAGTCCACGCCCTTGCGCGTCAGCAGCTGCTTGGCGCGGATGCAGTAGGGGCACCAGTCGCTGGAATAGATGAGCACCTCGCTCATGTCACTTCACCAGCGGCAGGTTGTCGCCACGCCAGCTGGCGATACCGCCGGACAGCTTGGCCGCGGTGTAGCCGGCCTTCTTCAGCTCGCGGGCGATGCTGCCGGCGTGCTGGCCCATGGCGTCGACCACCACTATGGTCTTGGCCTTGTGCTTCTCCAGTTCGGCGATACGCGCGGCAACCTTGTCGTAGGGGATGTGCAGGGAATCGACGATATGCCCGGCGGAGAAGTCCTTCTGCGCACGCACGTCGAGCACCACGCCCTGCTCGCTGTTGACCAGCGCGGTGAGTTCGCGGCTGGACAGGTTCTGTCCGCCCTTGCGCATTTCGGTGACGATCAGCGCCACCAGCAGGACGACGAACAATCCGCTCAGTACATAGTGGTTAATGACGAATTCAATCAGGTTGGCGAGCATCTATATGACCCAGGACGGTAAAATGCCGGCCAGTATACACAGCCCCACAGGTCGGCCAAACCCCGTCCGGCAGTGACGCGCCAGGCGCTTGACCGTAAAATGCCCGGCCTTGTTTCCCGCCCATCGACCCAGAGCGAGTCTGCTGCATGAGCGCCACGCCCAAACCCTTGGTTCTGATCATCCTCGACGGCTTCGGTCACAGCGACAACCCCGAGCACAACGCCATCCACGCCGCCAACACGCCGGTCTACGACCGCCTGCGCGCCAGCTATCCGCACGGCCTGATCTCGGGCAGCGGCATGGACGTCGGCCTGCCGGACGGACAGATGGGCAACTCCGAGGTCGGCCATATGAATCTCGGTGCCGGCCGCGTGGTGTACCAGGACTTCACCCGGGTGACCAAGGCCATCCGCGACGGCGAGTTCTTCGACAACGCCGCGATCAACCAGGCGGTGGACAAGGCCGTGGGTGCCGGCAAGGCCGTGCACATCCTCGGCCTGCTCTCCGACGGCGGCGTGCACAGCCACCAGGATCACCTGGTGGCCATGGCCGAGCTGGCCGTGCGCCGCGGCGCCGAAAAGATCTACCTGCACGCCTTTCTCGACGGCCGCGACACCCCGCCGAAGAGCGCGCAGGGCTCCATCGAGCTGCTCGACGCCGCCTTCGCCCGCCTCGGCAAGGGCCGCATCGCCAGCCTGATCGGCCGCTACTTCGCCATGGACCGCGACAACCGCTGGGACCGCGTCGAGCAGGCCTACCAGCTGATCGTCGAGGGCAATGCCCAGTTCAGCGCCGCCAGCGCCGTGGAGGGGCTGAACGCCGCCTACGCGCGCGGCGAGAGCGACGAGTTCGTCAAGGCCACCGGCATCGGCGCGCCGGTCCGGGTGGAAGACGGCGACGCCGTGGTGTTCATGAACTTCCGCGCGGACAGGGCGAGAGAATTGACCCGCACCTTCGTCGAGCCGGGGTTCAAGGAATTCGAGCGCCAGCGCGTGCCGCAGGTCGGCTTCGTCATGCTCACCCAGTACGCCGCGAGCATCCCGGCGCCGGCCGCCTTCGCCCCCGAGGCGCTGACCAACGTGCTCGGCGAATACCTGGCGAAACACGGCAAGACCCAGCTGCGCATCGCCGAGACCGAGAAGTACGCCCACGTCACCTTCTTCTTCTCCGGCGGCCGCGAGGAGCCGTTCGAGGGCGAAGAACGCATCCTCATCCCCTCGCCGAACGTCGCCACCTACGACCTCAAGCCGGAAATGAGCGCGCCGGAAGTCACCGACAAGATCGTCGACGCCATCGACAACCAGCGCTATGACGTGATCATCGTCAACTACGCCAACGGCGACATGGTCGGTCACACCGGCGTGTTCGCGGCCGCGGTCAAGGCCGTGGAATGCCTGGACGCCTGCGTCGGCCGCATCGTCGATGCATTGGACAAGGTCGGCGGCGAAGCGCTGATCACCGCCGACCACGGCAACGTCGAGCAGATGGAAGACGAGTGCACCGGCCAGGCGCACACCGCGCACACCTGCGAGCCGGTGCCGTTCATCTACGTCGGCAAGCGCCCGGCGCGCATCCGCGCCGGCGGCGTGCTGGCCGACGTGGCGCCGACCCTGCTGAGCCTGATGGGCCTGGAAAAACCGGCGGAAATGACCGGTACCCCCATCGTCCTGCTCGACTGAACGTCGATAATCCGCCAAACGCCCCGCGCCTTGAGGCCCGGGGCGTTTTTTTTGCCCGGCGGCGCGGGCATACTAGGGCCCATTCCACCGCCAGGTGTCGCCCCGCCCATGCTCCGCATCCTCGCCCTGATCCTGCTCAGCAGCCTGATCGCCCCCGTCCTTGCCGACCAGCGCGCCGACACCCAGCGCCAGCTGGAAGCCGCACGTCAGGACGTGGCCGAGCTGAAGAAGCTGCTGGAGAAACTGCAGCAGGAGAAATCCGGCGTGCAGCAACAGCTGAAGAAGACCGAAACCGAGATGGGCGCGCTGGAAGGCCAGGTCAAGGAGCTGCAGCGCGAACTCAAGGGCAGCGAACAGGAAATCCAGCGCCTGGATCAGGAGAAAAAAAAACTCCAGAGCGCACGCACTGAACAGCAGCGGCTGATCGCTATCCAGGCCCGCGCCGCCTACCAGAGCGGCCGCCAGGAGTACGTCAAGCTGCTGCTCAACCAGCAGAACCCGGAAAAGTTCTCGCGCACCCTGACCTACTACGACTATCTCAGCCAGGCGCGCCTGGAACAGCTCGCGGCGTTCAACGAGACCCTGCGCCAGCTGGCCAACGTCGAGCAGGAAATCGCCAACCACCAGGCCCAGCTGCAGGCGCAGAAGGCCGGCCTCGACGAGCGCCACGCCAAGCTCGCCGAGGCGCGCAAGGAGCGCCAGCAGGCGCTGGCCAAGCTCAACAGCGAATTCGCCAGCCGCGACCAGCGGCTCAAGGCGCGCCAGCAGGAACAGGCCGAGCTGGGCCGCGTGCTGAAGACCATCGAAGAGACCCTGGCGCGTCAGGCGCGCGAGGCCGAGGAGGCGCGCAAACGCGCTCTGCTGGCGCAGCAGGCAGAGCAGACACGGCCGGGCAACCCGCCGCCGAGCGGCCCGCAGGTCAGCTCCGGCGCGACCTATGGCGGGCCTTTCGCCAACGCCCGCGGCAAGTTGCCCTGGCCGGTCGATGGCCGTTTGGTGGCACGCTACGGAACCCCGCGCGGCGGCGACGCTCGTACTAAATGGGACGGCGTGCTGATCGGCGCGCCGGCCGGCAGCCAGGTGCGCGCCGTACACGGCGGTCGCGTGGTATTCGCCGACTGGTTGCGCGGCGCCGGTCTACTGGTCATTCTCGACCATGGCAACGGCTACCTGAGCCTCTACGGTCACAACCAGAACCTGCTGAAGAACGCCGGCGACCTGGTCAAGGCCGGCGAAGCCATCGCCACCGTGGGTACCAGCGGCGGCCAGGATACGCCGGCACTGTATTTCGCCATTCGCCAGCAGGGTCGCCCCAGCGACCCGGCGCAATGGTGCCGCGCGCAGGGATAGGCGCCGTTTTTCGCTAATTAGGAGTTCGACATGTCGCATCGCTTCCGTCCCACCTGCCTGGCGCTGGCCCTCGGCCTGCTGCTCGGCGCGCCCGCCCTGCAGGCGGCCGAGCCC
>NZ_AVOF01000109.1:0-8662 GCF_000465935.2 Pseudomonas sp. EGD-AK9 | reverse complement strand
CTATGGCGCCAGCCCCTGCGCCGAGCTCGGCGAAGGGGCTGGCGCCATAGAGCATGATGCCGGGGCGCAGCCAGTCCATATGGGCGGCGGGAATGGTCAGCACCGCCGCCGAATTGGCCAGCGAGCGCTGCTCGAAGTCCAGATCGAGCAGATCGAGGAAGCGCTCGACCTGCAGCTCGGTGAGCGGGTGGCCGCGCTCGTCGGCGCAGGCGAAGTGACTGAGCAGATTGAGCTCGGCCACCTGCGGCGCCGCGCGCAGACGCCCATGCCAGCCGCGCAACTCGGCGGCGGCGAAGCCCAGGCGATGCATGCCGGAGTCCAGCTTGAGCCAGACATTCAGCGGCCGCGACGGCTCGCTGGCGAGCAGCGCGCCGGCCTGCGCCGCGCTCTGCACCACCAGATCCAGGCCGAGCTGGGCGGCGATGGGGTATTCGCTGGCCTCGAAGCAGCCCTCCAGCAGCAGGATGCGCGCCTCGCCGTGCATGGCGCGCACCTCGGCGGCCTCCTCCAGGCTGGCCACGGCGAAACCGTCGGCGACCTCGTGCAGCGCGGTGACCACCTCGCGCACGCCATGCCCGTAGGCATTGGCCTTGACCACCGCGAAGGCCTGACGCCCCGGCGCGCAGCGCTTGGCCAGGCGGTAGTTGTGGACGATGGCGGCGAGATCGACGATGGCGGCAAGCGGACGCATGGCAGGGCCTGAACGGAAAACGGGCGCCCATCTTAACCGCTGGGCGCCCGTTTTTATTGATCCAGGCCTTGGCCGCGCGAGGTAGCCCGGATGCAATCCGGGAAATCGGCCCGAGAGCTCCGGCTTATTCGTCGTCGAACTGGTAGCTGCCCGGCGCCAGGTTCTCGAAGCGCGAGTACTTGCCGAGGAAGGCCAGGCGGGCGGTGCCCAGCGGACCGTTACGCTGCTTGCCGATGATGATCTCGGCCACGCCCTTGTACTCGGTCTCCGGGTGGTAGACCTCGTCGCGGTAGACGAACAGGATGATGTCGGCGTCCTGCTCGATCGCCCCGGATTCGCGCAGGTCGGAGTTGATCGGGCGCTTGTTGGGGCGCTGTTCCAGGCCACGGTTGAGCTGCGACAGGGCGATCACCGGGCAGTTGAATTCCTTGGCCAGGCCCTTGAGCGAGCGCGAGATCTCGGAAATCTCGTTGACCCGGCTGTCGCCGCTGGAGCCGGGAATCTGCATCAGCTGCAGGTAGTCGACCATGATCAGGCCGATCTCGCCGTGCTCGCGGGCCAGGCGCCGCGTACGCGCGCGCATCTCGCTCGGCGAAATACCGGCGGTATCGTCGATAAACAGCTTGCGGTCGTTGAGCAGGTTGACCGCGCTGGTCAGCCGCGGCCAGTCGTCGTCGTCGAGCTGACCGGCACGCACCTTGGTCTGGTCGATGCGCCCCAGCGAGGCGAGCATACGAATGACGATGGATTCCGAAGGCATTTCCAGCGAGTAGACCAGAATCGCCTTGTCGCTGCGCATCAGCGCGTTTTCCACCAGGTTCATGGCGAAGGTGGTCTTACCCATCGACGGACGACCGGCGACGATGATCATGTCGGCCGGCTGCAGGCCGCTGGTGAGGTTGTCCAGATCGTCGAAGCCGGTGGACAGGCCGGTGATCGCATCGCCGTTGTTGAACAGCGTGTCGATGCGGTCGATGGCCTTGACCAGAATGTCGTTGATACCCACCGGGCCGCCGGTCTTCGGGCGGTCTTCGGCGATCTCGAAGATCTTGCGCTCGGCCTCGTCGAGGATTTCCTCGCCGGTACGGCCTTCCGGGGCATAGGCGCTGTCGGCGATCTCGTTGCTGATGCCGATCAGTTTGCGCAGCGTGGCGCGCTCGCGAATGATCTGCGCGTAGGCCTTGATGTTGGCCACCGAGGGGGTGTTCTTCGCCAGCTCACCCAGGTAAGCCAGGCCGCCGACCTGCGACAGCTGGCCTTCCTTGTCCAGCTGCTCGGACAGGGTGACCACGTCGAAGGGCTGGTTGCGCTCGGCCAGCTTGAAGATGGCGCGGAAAATCAGCCGGTGGTCATGCCGGTAGAAGTCGCCGTCGGACACCCCATCGAGCACCCGCTCCCAGGCGTTGTTGTCCAGCATCAGGCCGCCCAGCACCGCCTGTTCGGCCTCGATCGAGTGCGGCGGCACTTTCAGCGCGGCGGTCTGCAGGTCGTATTGTTCGGGGATGCTGATGTCGTTCATAGGCTCGGGGAAAAAATACGGCGATAGAAAAACAAAGGGCACGGATCGCCGAGGCGATACCGTGCCCGATTGTCAGCAGACCCGCACCGGAGTGCAAGCCCGCCTGGCAGCTGCCGATTAGGCGGCGACCACGACCACCTTGACGGTGGCTTCGACGTCGGTGTGCAGATGCAGCGCAACGTCGTACTCGCCAACCTGACGAATGGTGCCGTTGGGCAGACGCACTTCGGCCTTGGCCACTTCCACGCCGGAGGCGGTCAGGGCGTCGGCGATGTCGTGGGTGCCGATGGAACCGAACAGCTTGCCTTCATCGCCCGCGGTGGCGGTGATGGTGACTTCCAGCTCGGCCAGCTGAGCGGCGCGAGCTTCGGCAGCAGCCTTCTTCTCGGCAGCGGCTTTTTCCAGCTCGGCGCGGCGGGCTTCGAACGCAGCCACGTTTGCAGCGGTAGCGGCGGTGGCTTTGCCCTGCGGCAGCAGGAAGTTACGGCCGTAACCGGCCTTGACGTTCACTTTGTCGCCCAGGTTGCCCAGATTGGCGATTTTTTCCAGCAGGATGACTTCCATTTGGGTCTTACCTCTTAACTTTTAACCTTCACCGTTCGCGGAGCCCGGGCCGTTCTTGCGCACCAGGCGACCGCGAAAATCAAACAGACTGTCGACGATGGCCAAGACCACCAGTAACGGATAGATCAGCTGCATGAACAGCAACAGCGTGATGTACAGCCCGACCAGCCAGAAGCGGCCGAGCCCACCCTTTTCCACCAGGCCGTGCACCAGGGCGATCCCGGCGAACAGCAGCGGCACGCTGCACAGCGGCGTGAGCATGGCCAGCTGCGGGCCCAGGTTGGGACCGAGCAGCATGCCCGCCAGCAGCAACAACGCCTGCGGCAGTGGCAGCCTCAGCGCGCGGAACTCGCGACCGAAACCACCGGGGTTGTACAACAGCGCCTGCCAGTAACGCCCAAGGATCAGGCTCAGCAAGCTGAGGATCTGCAGCAAGGCCGCCAGCAATCCGGTCAGCACCGGTGCGATCAAGGCCTCGAGACGCGCGCGTTCGTCCACCGACATCTGCTGGTGAACCCCATCGAGCATGGTCGGCAAGAGCTTGTGCAGCTCGCCGGCCATGGCCTCTATGGGTTCGCGGAACACCGCCCCGAGAACCAGGCCATACACCAGGCCCAGCGCCACACTGCACAGCAGTATGCGGTTCCAGGTCCAGCCGGCGCGCAACAACAACGCCAGCCCCAGCGCACCGACCAGCACCAGAGCGGTGCGCGGTTCGCCGAAATACCACCAGGCAATTGCCGGCAGCATGGCCCAGGCCAGGATGCCCAGGGCATCGTTGGCTCCGCGCCGCAGCAGCACCAGGCTGCCAGCGGCGGCACTCAACCAGAACAACAGCGGCATCGCTGCCGATCCCACCACCACCAGGGTGGCCTGCATACGGCCGCGCATGATGAATTCAGCCAGGGCGCGCATGCGATCTATTCCTTAACTTTTGTCGACTATCCGATCTCAGCGGCCGTGGCTGTCGGTGTAGGGCAGCAGGGCCAGGAAGCGGGCGCGCTTGATAGCGGTGGCCAGCTGACGCTGATAACGGGCCTTGGTACCGGTGATACGGCTGGGAACGATCTTGCCGGTTTCCGAGATGTAGGCCTTCAGGGTGTTGAGATCTTTGAAATCGATCTCTTTCACGTCTTCAGCGGTGAAGCGGCAGAATTTACGACGACGGAAGAAACGTGCCATGTGATTGGCTCCTCAATAGATCCGTGGATTACTCGTCAGCGTTGTCGCTGTCGTTGCTGTCGCTGTCATCGCCGTCGTTGGACTCGGCGTTTTCAGGACGTTCACGACGCTCACGGCGCTCACTGCGGTTTTCTTCGGCCTTGAGCATCTCGGACTGACCGGTAACGGCTTCGTCGCGGCGGATGACCAGGTTACGGATCACGGCGTCGTTGTAGCGGAAGTTGTCTTCCAGCTCGGCCAGGGCCTTGCCGGTGCACTCTACGTTGAGCATCACGTAGTGGGCCTTGTGGACGTTGTTGATGGCGTAAGCCAGCTGACGACGGCCCCAGTCTTCCAGGCGGTGAATCTTGCCGCCGTCTTCTTCGATCAGCTTGGTGTAACGCTCGACCATGCCGCCGACTTGCTCGCTCTGGTCCGGGTGAACCAGAAAGATGATTTCGTAATGACGCATAAATGCTCCTTACGGGTTGTAGCCTGCCAACTAAGGTGGTCAGGCAAGGAGTGGGTTTTTCTCGTGATGAGCTTGCCGGGCGGTAGGCGCGAAAAGGCCTGCCGTCGCGGCAAGGGGCGCCATTCTAGAGAAGCCCCCTGCCGCGCGCAAGGCGAACTGGCGATTATTTGAACAGCGGCAGGTTGGGGCGGGGCGCGCAGCCTGAGGCGCGCAGCGCCAAAGCCCAACAGGGAGCGCATAGCGCTCCGCCCGACGGTCATTGCGTCAGCGTTGGGCTTCGCGGAGCTCAGCCCAACCTACGCCTCGCCGCTTATGGCTTAGCGCTTGCCGCCGCGCCGCTGGCGCACCGCCTCGAACAGGCACACCCCGGCGGCCACCGAGACGTTGAGGCTGCTGACGCTGCCGGCCATGGGCAGCCTGACCAGGTAATCGCAGTGCTCGCGGGTCAGGCGGCGCATGCCCCTGCCTTCGGCGCCCATGACCAGCACGGTCGGCCCGGTCAGGTCGTGCTGGTACAGCTCCTGCTCGGCCTCGCCGGCGGTGCCGACCAGCCACAGGCCGCGCTGCCGGAGCTTCTCCAGGCTGCGCGCAAGGTTGGTCACCGCCACCAGCGGGATCACCTCGGCGGCGCCGCAGGCCACCTTGCGCACCGTGGCGTTGAGGGTGGCCGACTTGTCCTTGGGCACTATCACCGCCAGCGCGCCGGCGGCATCGGCGGTGCGCAGGCAGGCGCCGAGGTTGTGCGGATCGGTGACGCCGTCGAGCACCAACAGCAGCGGCGGGCCCTCGGCACGGTCGAGCAGCTCCTCGAGCATGGCCTCGCCCCACACCTGGCTGGGGCTGACATCGGCCACCACGCCCTGGTGCACGCCTTCGACCCAGGCATCCATCTCGCGCCGTTCGCACTGACCGATGCTCACCCGCGCCTGCTCGGCCAGGGCCACCAGCGCCTGCACGCGCGGCTCGCCGCGGCCCTCGGCGAGCCACAGCTGCTTGACCCGCTTGGGATGGTGACGCAGCAGCGCCTCGACGGCATGCACGCCGTAGACCTTTTCCAGCTGGTTCATGGCTTGGCCTTACGCTTGCGCGGCTTGCCGACCGAGCTCGGCGCACTGTCGCTGTGCCCCGCGCCCTTGCGCGCCGCGGCAGGCGGCTTGCCGCTGGGCTTGGCGGCAGCGCCCTTGCCCGACTTGCCACCCTTGGCCCCGGCCAGCAGCGCCTTCTTCACCTCGCGGCTCTTCTGCACGTCGGTGTTGCCCAGGCCCGGCGCCTTGGCCGTACGCCCGGCACGCCCCACCGCCTCGCGTTCGGCGGCCTGGGACAGTTCGAAGTCGATCTTGCGCTCGTCGAGATCGACGCGCATGACCTTGACCTCGACGCTGTCGCCGAGGCGGAAGCTGCGCCCGCTGCGCTCGCCGGACAGGCGATGGTGCACCGGGTCAAAGTGGTAGTAATCGGCCGGCAGCGCGGTGACGTGCACCAGGCCTTCGACATAGATGTCGCGCAGCTCGACGAAGATGCCGAAACCGGTCACCGCGGTGATCACCCCGCCGAAGGTCTCGCCGACGCGATCCTTCATGAACTCGCACTTGAGCCAGTTGACCACGTCGCGGGTGGCCTCGTCGGCACGCCGCTCGGTCATCGAGCACTGCTCGCCCAACTGCTCCAGCGCCGCCTCATCGTAAGGGTAGATGCGCGCCCGCGGCATCGGTACCGCGCCGGCACGCTTGACGTGCGGAGTGTCCACCTTCGAGCGGATCACGCTGCGGATGGCGCGGTGCACCAGCAGGTCCGGATAGCGGCGAATCGGCGAGGTGAAGTGGGTGTAGGCCTCGTAGTTCAGACCGAAGTGGCCGTGATTGTCGGCGCTGTACACCGCCTGACTCAGCGAGCGCAGCATCACGGTCTGGATCAGGTGGAAGTCCGGCCGCTCGCGAATGCTCTCCAGCAGCTTCTGGTAGTCCTTGGGCGACGGCCCCTCCTTGGACTTGCCACGCTGCAGCGACAGCCCCAGCTCGCCGAGGAAGGCCTTGAGCTTCTCCAGGCGCTCTTCCGGCGGACGGTCGTGCACCCGGTACAACGAGGGAATCTCGTGCTTCTGCATGAACTGCGCGGTGGCGACGTTGGCCGCCAGCATGCATTCCTCGATCAGTTTGTGCGCATCGTTGCGCTGGGTCGGACGAATCTCCGCGATCTTGCGCCCTTCGCCGAAGATGATGCGGGTTTCCTGGGTCTCGAAATCGATGGCGCCGCGCTCGTGGCGGGCGGCCAGCAGCACCTGGTACAGCGCGTAGAGCTGCTTGAGGTGCGGCAGGACCTCCTTGTACTCGCCGCGCAGGGCCTTGCCCTCGCTGCCCTTGGGATCTTCCAGCATCAGGCTGACCTTGTTGTAGGTCAGCCGCGCATGGGAGTGGATCACCGCCTCGTAGAACTGGTAGTCCACCAACTGGCCGCTCTTGGACATGCTCATCTCGCAGACCATGGCCAACCGGTCGACGTGCGGGTTGAGCGAGCACAGTCCGTTGGACAGCTCCTCCGGCAGCATCGGCACCACCCGCTCGGGGAAGTACACCGAGTTGCCGCGCTCGGTGGCCTCGACATCCAGTGCCGAGCCGACCTTGACGTAGTGCGACACGTCGGCGATCGCCACATAGAGCTTCCAACCGCCGGAGAACAGCTTCCAGCGGCTGCTGTTCTTCTCGCAAAAGACCGCGTCGTCGAAGTCGCGGGCGTCCTCGCCATCGATGGTGACGAAGGGCAGGTGGCGCAGGTCGATGCGCTTCTCCTTGTCCTTCTCCTCCACCTCGGGCTTGAGCTTGCGCGCTTCCTTGATCACCGCCTCGGGCCAGACGTGCGGGATATCGTAGCTGCGCAGGGCGACGTCGATCTCCATGCCCGGCGCCATGTAGTTGCCGATCACCTCGACGATATCGCCCTGCGGCTGGAAGCGCGGCGTCGGCCAATGAGTGATCTTGATCTCAACGAACTGACCGATGCGCGCGCCGGCGGTGCGCCCCGGGGTGACCAGCACTTCCTGCTGGATCTTCGGGTTGTCGGCGACCACGAAGCCGATGCCGCTCTCTTCGTAGTAACGCCCGACGATACTCTCGTGGGCGCGACTGATCACCTCGACTATGCCGCCCTCGCGGCGGCCACGGCGGTCGAAGCCGGCCACCCGCACCAGGGCGCGGTCGCCGTCGAACACCAGGCGCATCTGCGCCGGGCTGAGGAACAGGTCGTCGCTGCCGTCGTCCGGCACCAGGAAACCGAAGCCGTCGCGGTGACCGCTGATACGACCGCGTATCAGGTCGAGCTTGTCCACCGGCGCATAGGTGCCGCGGCGGGTATAGATCAGCTGGCCGTCGCGCTCCATGGCGCGCAGACGGCGGCGCAGGGCCTCGAGCTGGTCTTCGGTATGCAAACCGAATTCCTCGACCAACTGCTCGCGACTGGCCGGCGAACCGCGCTCGGCCAGATGCGAAAGAATCAGTTCACGACTGGGGATGGGGTTTTCGTATTTTTCCGCCTCGCGGGCGGCCTCGGGGTCGAGGGATTGCCAATCGGCCATTGAGTAGGGGCTACCTGTGCGTATGTATATATGTGTGGGCCATATGCCTATTGAAGCGCGAAAAAGCCTTCGGGGTCAGCTTTTCCAGCGACAATAATTTTTTCGGGGTCAGGGGTTTACAAGGTAAATGCCCGCCCGTATAGTTCGCGCCCACAGCGTCGAGCAGACGTTGTAACACGAAGCAGATGAGGAATCATCGGTTTCAGTGCCCAGGTGGCGGAATTGGTAGACGCGCTGGTTTCAGGTATCAGTGGTGGCAACACCGTGGAAGTTCGAGTCTTCTCCTGGGCACCAAATTTCGTGAAGTGGCTTGATAACCCACTTTGCAGATAAACGGATGCAACGCTCCGTGTCGGCAACGACGAACATTGCTGCAGTGCCCAGGTGGCGGAATTGGTAGACGCGCTGGTTTCAGGTATCAGTGGTGGCAACACCGTGGAAGTTCGAGTCTTCTCCTGGGCACCAAATTTCAAAAAACCGAGCCAATGGCTCGGTTTTTTATTGCCCGTCAAAAAGTAGGTTGTGCCGTGCGCAGCCCCCAGGGGAGCGAGGTGCGCACGGCGCACCCTACACCCTGAACTGCCCCAGGCTGGTCTTGAGCTGCGCCGCCAGCTCGTCCAGCGCCCGCGCGTTGCCCGCGATGGCCGCCACCGCTTCGGCCGCCCGCTGTGCCTCGGCATGGATGGT
>NZ_AVOF01000108.1:0-8664 GCF_000465935.2 Pseudomonas sp. EGD-AK9 | reverse complement strand
GCCGGCCAGGCTGGCCGGCCATAGCGCCACGGCGTTGGTGGCATTGGCCGTCACCGGCGGCAGACCGGCGGCGAGCAGTGCCGGGAAGGAGAAGAAGGTGCCGCCGCCGGCCAGGGCATTCATGCCGCCGGCGGCGAAACCGGCGAGGACCAACAGCAGCAGATCGGGCAGGGACATGGCGCAGGCTCGCACGAAAAGAGTGCAGCATAGGGCTGACCATTCGGTCAGCCAAGTGCGACCAAAGTGCCAGGCGCCGTCGCGTCAGTCGCGGTTGATCTGCGGCTGCAGAATCCACTCGGCGCTGTCGTTCCAAACATCCATGCGGGTGATCAGGCCGTCGCGCACCTCGAAGCGGTCGAGGTAGCGATTGCCGGAGAAGCTGCGGCCGTCCGGCCACTGGCCGTAGAGGGTGCCGTTGGAATACACCACGCAGTGGTCGGCATGCTCGGTCCAGTCGAACTGGCCCATGGCTTTCTTTACCCAGTTGTAGCGACCGCCGTTGAAGGCGGTGATGGCCTGGGCATCGGGCATGGCGCGGCCGCCGGTGAAGGTGATGCGCACGTCGGCGGCCATATAGCGGGCGGCGCCCTGCGGATCGGGGATCATCGACAGTTCGAGGAACTGGCGAACCAGGGTGACGGCGGGGTGTTCGCTGGGCATGGGTTCTCCTTGGGCCTGGCTGCATCCTGCTGGTGCGTCGTGCCAGGCAATGGGGCGGTTTCAGAAGTGGCGCCATGGGCAAGGCCCGTATTTGCGGGCTTTGCCGGGGTGGCACCTGTTTTGCTAGCAATGTTTGTGCAAAAGCTAGCAATTAGGAGAATGCCATGTCCACGCTATTGTCGTTTCCGCGTCGTCTGAAGCCGTGCCTGGCTGCGGCGTTCGCGTTGAGTTGTTGGTTTTCCCTGTCCGCACAGGCGGCCGAGCCGATCAAGGTCGGCCTGGTAGCGGCGCTGTCCGGGCAGTCGGCGAAGTCCGGCGAGGCGCTGACCCGCGGCCTGACCATCGCCATCGACGAGGTCAATGCCCAGGGCGGTGTGCTCGGGCGTCCGCTGCAATTGGTGCGCCGCGATGACGAAAGCAACCCGTCCAAGGGGCTGCTGGCGGCGCGCGAGCTGATCCAGCGGGAGAAGGTCGCGGTGCTCTTCGGCGGGCTGGATACCCCGGTGTCGCTGGCCATAGTGCCGCTGGCCAATCAGATGAAGATGCCGTTCATGGGGGTATGGGCGGCCGGCACGCCGATCACCCGCAACGGCGCCGCCGACAACTACGTGTTCCGCGTGTCGGCGGTGGACGAGCTGGTGGACGAGGCGCTGGTCAGCTATGCGCAGAAGCACTTCGCCACCCAGAAGCCGGGGATGATCCTGATCAACAACCCCTGGGGCGAATCCAACGAGCAGGGTTTCCGCAAGGCACTGGCGGCGCGTGGCATGCCGGTGGCCGGGGTGGAGCGCATCGAGGGCAGCGATCTCGATGTGGTGCCGCAGCTCAGTCGTCTCAAGCAGGCCGGCGCCGATACCCTGCTGCTGGTGGCCAACGTCGCGCCGTCGGCGCAGGTGGTCAAGTCGCTCGACCGCATGGGCTGGGACGTGCCGGTGGTGTCGCACTGGGGGCCGGCCGGCGGGCGTTTCGGCGAGCTGGCCGGGCCCAATGCCGGGCGCGTGCACTTCATCCAGACCTACACCTTCAGCCAGGAGGGCGACGCCAGGGGCGAGGCGATTTTCGCCGCGCTGCAAAAGCGCTATCCGGAGATCAAGAGCCTGGCCGACGTTACCCCGGCGGTGGGTATCGCCAATGCTTACGACGCGTTGCACCTGACCGCGCAGGCCATCGCTGCGGCCGGCAGCACCGAGGGGCCGGCGATCCGCGACGGCTACTACGGCATCCAGCGCTACGAAGGCCTGATCAAGACCTACGAGAAACCGTTCAGCGCCGAGCAGCACGATGCCCTGGGCGTCGACGACTACGTGTTCACCCGCTTCGAGGGTGACGAAATCGTGCCGATCCAGCACTGAACCAGCCAGTCCGGCCGCGGCAGCGGCCGGTGGAGGATTTGCCATGCTTACCGCCGCAATCATCAGCGGGCTCGGCCTGGGCAGCATGTATGCGCTGCTCGCCCTGGGCTTTCACATCACCTACGTGGTGTCGCGTACCGTCAACTTCGCCCAGGGCAGCGCCATGATGATCGGCGCGGTGCTCGGCTACAGCCTCTGCGTCACCGCCGGCCTGCCCTGGTGGCTGGCGGCTGTCTTGAGCCTGGCGCTGTGCGCGCTGTACGGCCTGGCCATCGAACTGTTCCTGGTGCGGCCCTTCCACAGCCGCGGTTCGGAAGCCTGGCTGATGGCCACGGTGGCGGGCGGCATCCTGGTGGACAACCTGGTGCTGTTCAGCTTCGGCAAGGAACCGCGCCAGTTCGACGTGGCCCTGCTGCATCAGCACCTGCAGGTGCTGGGCAGCAACGTCCAGGCGCTGCAGTTGCTGATCCCTCTGGCCGGTGCCGGCATCGCCCTGGCGCTGTACCTGGTGCGCCGTTACACGCGCCTGGGCAAGGTGCTCGAGGCCTGTGTGCAGAATCCGCGTGCGGCGCAGCTGATGGGGATTCGGGTCAACCGCGTGGTGGCCTGCGCCTTCGCCGTGTCGACGGTGTTCGCCGGCATCGCCGGGCTGTTGATCGCGCCGCTGTACAACGTGCATGCCGACATGGGCACGCTGTTCGGCCTCAAGGCCTTCGCTGTGGCCATTCTCGGCGGTATCGCCAGCGCCAACGGGGTGTTCCTCGCCGGCCTGCTGTTCGGCCTGGCGGAGGCGCTGATCACTCTGCAGTTCGGCTCGGCCTTCACCCAGATCTTCACCTTCGGCCTGGTCATCATCGCCCTGGCGCTGCGTCCCAACGGCCTGTTCGGCAAACAGACACTGGTGAAAGTATGAACCTGAGCAACCGCTACCTGGCGCCAAGCGGCCTGGCCGCGCTGGCGCTGCTGGGCAGCAGCCTGGCCTTCGTGCTGGACAGTTATTCGCTGCTGGTCTTCACCTTCTGCGCGTTGGCGGCCGTGGTCGGTGTCGGCCTGAACATCCTCATGGGCCTGTCCGGGCAGATTTCCTTCGGCCATATCGCCTTCTACGCCATCGGCGCCTACATCTCGGCCTTGCTGCTGATGGCCGGCTTGCCGCTTGGCCTGGCGCTGATCATCGCCGGCCTCGGCAGCGGCCTGGTCGGTGCCCTGCTGGCACTGCCGGCGCTGCGTGTCACCGGGCCCTACCTGGCGATGGTGACCATCGCCTTCGCCTTCATGGTTCACCACGGGCTGATCGAGTGGCAGTCGCTGACCGGCGGTGCCAACGGCCTGATCGGTATTCCCATGCCCGCGTTTGGCGGGCTGGACGGCAATATCGGCCTGGCCCTGCTGGCCACCGCGCTGATGGTGGCGGCACTGGCCTTCTACCGGCGCCTGCAGGGCAGCGGCTGGGGGCGGGCGATGCGCGCGGTGAAGTCGACGGAAATCGCCGCGCGTTCGCTGGGCTTCAACCCGATGCAGACCAAGACCCTGGCCTTCGCCCTGTCGGCCACCCTGACCGGTATGGCCGGCGGCCTGGTGGCGCCGCTGATGATGTTCATCAGCCCGGACTCCTTCCCCTTCTCGCAGTCGATCCTGTTCGTCCTGGCGGTGATAGTCGGCGGCAGCGGCACGCTGTTCGGCCCGGTGCTCGGGGCGCTGCTGATCGTGCTGCTGCCGGAGATGCTCTCGGGCCTGGCCGAATACCGCCTACTGATCTTCTCCATGCTCCTGCTCGCGGTGCTCTGGCTGGCGCCGCGTGGTGTGCTCGGCGCCCTGCAGCAGCGCTGGTGGCAGGCGCCGCCGGCCTACGCGCCGAAGAGTGCCAACCGTCACCTGCTGGCGCGCTGGTTCGAGCGCAGCGGCGGCGAAGCGCAAGGACTGCAGGTGCGCGACGTCGGCATCCGCTTCGGCGGCGTGCAGGCGGCCAGCGCGATCAGCTTCAGCGCCGAGCAGGGCAGCATCACCTCGGTGATCGGCCCCAATGGTGCCGGCAAGACCACCCTGCTCAACCTGATCAGCGGTTTCTATGCGCCGGATTCCGGGCAGATCGAACTGGAGCAGCAACTGGCTGGCCTGCCGGCCTGGAAGATCGCCCGCGCCGGTATCGCCCGCACCTACCAGACCACCCAGTTGTTCGGCGAGATGAGCGTGCTGGAGAATCTGCTGGCGGCCATGCAGCAGGGCCAGCTCGGCCTGCCGCTGGCGCGCCCGCCGGCCGAGCAGGAAGAGCTGGCGCTGAACCTGCTGGCGCTGGTGGGCTATCGCGGCTCGGTGACCTGCGCGGCGGACGATCTGCCGCACGTCGACCGGCGCCTGGTGGAAATCGCCCGCGCCCTGGCCAGCCGGCCGCGGGTGCTGCTGCTCGACGAGCCGGCCGCCGGCCTCAGTCGTAGCGATACCGACCGCCTGGCCGGGCTGTTCAAGACCCTGGCCGGCTTCGGCATCGCGGTGATCCTGGTGGAGCACGACATGCCGCTGGTGATGGCGGTGTCGCAGCGCATCCTGGTGCTCGACGCCGGCCGCCCGATCGCCTGGGGCACTCCGGACGAGGTGCGACAGGACCCGCGGGTGGTCGCCGCCTACCTGGGCAGCACCGACTACCAGGCGCAGCCGCGCGGCGCGGCCTGGGACGGCAGCCGCGACGCCATCCTGTTCGTCAAGGACCTGGTGGTCGACTACGGCGCCGCGCCGGTGGTGCAAGGCGTGGATCTGCTGGTCAATCCCGGCGAGCTGGTGGCGATTCTCGGTGCCAATGGCGCCGGCAAGTCGAGCATCCTGCAGTGCCTGGCCGGGCTCAAGCGGCCGTCTTCGGGCCTCGTGGTGCTGGACGACGTCAATATTGAGAAGGCCGAGGCCAGCGCCATCGCCGCGCGCGGCCTGGCCCTGGTGCCGGAGGGGCGACAGTTGTTCCCCCAGCTCAGCGTGCGCGACAACCTGCTGCTGGGCGCCTACACCCGTACCGACCAGGTGGATGCCGAGGCCGAGATCGAAGCCATCCTGCGCCGCTTCCCGCGCTTGCGCGAGCGCCTGGACAGCCCGGCTGGGCTGCTTTCCGGTGGCGAGCAGCAGATGGTCGCGGTGGGCCGCGGGCTGATGGCCAAACCGCGCATCCTGCTGCTCGACGAGCCCTCGCTGGGCCTGGCGCCGGCGATGATCGCCGAGCTCTACGATGCCCTGGCGAGCCTGCGCGACGAAGGCGTGACCCTGCTGCTGGTGGACCAGATGGCCAACCTCGCACTGCAGGTGGCCGACCGTGCCTACGTACTGGAGACCGGGCGCATCGTCAAATCCGGCAGCGCTGCCGAGCTGCGCAACGACCCCGAGCTGGAAGCCGCCTACCTGGGGGAGAGCGCCGCATGAGTGCGCTGTATCTGCACAACCTGCGTTTGCCGGACGCGCCCACCCGCCTCGCCGAGCTGCGGGTGGAACGGGGCCGCTTCGTCGATGCCTTCAGCGCCGACGCCTGCCCGCGCGAGCTGGACCTGGGCGGCGGCCTGGTGCTGCCGGGGCTGATCGAAACCCATATCCACCTGGACAAGGCCTGCATCCTCGAACGCTGCAACCTGCGCGCCGGTACCCTGGCCGAGGCCATCGCCGAGACCTCGGCGGCCAAGGCCGGCTTCACCGAGGCGGATGTCTACCAGCGCGGAGCACGGGTGCTGGAGCTGGCCATCGCCCAGGGCACCATGCATATGCGCACCCACGTGGAGATCGACCCGCAGATCGGGCTGACCGGTTTCAATGCTGTGCGCCGGCTACAGGCCGACTACGCCTGGGCGGTGGACCTGCAGATCTGCGTGTTCCCCCAGGAGGGTCTGCTTAACAATCCGGGTACCGAGGCGTTGCTGTGTCAGGCGTTGGCGCAGGGCGCCGATGTGCTTGGCGGCTGCCCCTATACCGACAGCGATCCGCATGGGCAGATTCGCCGCTTGTTCGAGCTGGCCGTGGCGCATGATTGCGATCTGGACTTCCACCTGGACTTCGACCTCGACCCCACGGGCATGACCCTGCCCGAGGTGCTGCGCTGTACCGAGCTGCATGGCTGGGGCGGCCGGGTTACCGTCGGTCATGCGACCAAGCTGTCGATGCTGGCGGCCGAGCCGCTGCAGGCAATCACCGGGCGACTGGCAGCGGCCGGTGTGCAGGTGACCTGCCTGCCAAGCACCGACCTCTACCTCGGCGGTCGCCAGTGCAGCCATGGCAAACCGCGCGGTCTGGCGCCGCTGGAGCGGTTGCATGCCGGCGGGGTGACCTGTTCGCTGTCGACCAACAACCTGGGCAACCCCTTCACTCCCTACGGCGACGCCTCGCTGATCCGCCAGGCCAACCTCTACGCCAACGTCGCCCAGCTTGGTACCACTGCCGAGTTGCAGACCTGCCTAGGCTGGATTTCCAGCGACTCGGCGCGGTTATTGCGCCTGCGTGACTATGGTCTGGCGCCGGGTTGCCGGGCGGATTTCATCGTCCTTGATGCGCCGCACCCGGCTGCAGTGATCGGCGAGCTGAGCCCGCCGTTGATGGGTTTCAAGAGCGGTCGGCAGACCTTCGCACGTGAGCGGCCACGCTTGCTGCGGCCGAGTGATTAGAGCCCGGCGAGTGCCTCGCGCAGGTTGACCTCGACGTTCTGTTCCTGATGCAGGGCCAGTTGGCCCTCCAGTTCGTCGAGGTGCTCGATCATCAGCTCCACCGCCTGCTCGCGCTCGCCGGCGGCGAGGGCGTCGAGCACCTGCTGATGCTCGTCCGAGGCGCAGGAGGGTACGTCGTTACGTTGGTACAGCGCGACGATCAGCGAGCTGCGCACCATCAGGTTGTCGAGGATGTCGTGCAGCACCGCGTTGCCGCAGATCTCGCCGAGCATGCAGTGGAACTCGCTGAGTTCGCGGACGATGGCGCGGCGGTCGCTGCTACTGGTGGCGGCGCGCTCCTTGGCCATCTGCGTGGCGATACGCTCGGCATGCTGCTGCATGATCGCCGGAGTGATCGCCTCGACAATGGCGCGCCCTACCGCGCGCCGGGCGGCGAACACGTCGCGCGCCTCCTGGGCGCTGGGCTGTGCGACCAGGGCGCCGCGGTTGGGTTCGATGGTGACGATCTTCTGCATCGCCAGGCGTTGCAGCGCCACTTGCACATGGTTGCGGTTGGCTTGCAGCGACTCGACGATCTGCGCCTCGATCAAACGCATGCCGGGCGGCAGGCGATGCTGGGCAATGGCCTTGGCCAGCGCATCGACGATGCGCTGCACCTCCTGCTGTTTGGCGGTCACGGTCTTCTCGGCCATCGAATCTACGCTCTTGCGGGCAATGGCCGCCATTATCGCCAGTGCCCCAGGCTCAGGTAAATCCATGGCGTCGCTCAAGGACGCTGTCCGAGGGCATCACCCTGGCCGCGCGGGTCATGCATTGCCTGGCGCTTGCCGTCGCGGTCGATGGCGATGATACCGGCTTGACCAGTGTAAGGGCTGAGTGCCGGGATGCTCTCGACCTGGTGCCCCATGCGCTGCAGTTCGGCCATTACCGCATCGCCCACCGGTGCCTCCAGCTTGAGGTTGTCGGTGCTGTCGAAGAAGCTGCGCCCGAGCAGAAAGCGCGGCATGTGTAACGCCTGGTCGATGGGTTGCTGGAAGTCGATCAACTGGCTGGCCAGCACCATCTGTGTCTGCGGTTGGCCATCGCCACCCTGGGTGCCGAAGAACCAGCGCCGGCCGTCGTCGGCCAAGTAGCAGGATGGGTTGAGGGTGTGTGCGGGGCGCTTGCCTGGTGCCCAGGCGTTTGCATGCTGCGGGTTGGTATTGAAGCCGGCGGCGCGGTTCTGCCAAAGCACGCCGGTGTCGCCCAGCACACAGCCGGAGCCGAAGTCATGGAACAGGCTCTGGATCAGGCAGGCGCTGCGTCCTTCGGCATCGCAGGCGGCCATCCAGATGGTGTCGGCCGGTCGACCGGGTTCGGCCCAAGGTTGCGCGTGCTGATCGTCGATGACGGCGGCGTAGCGCGCGGCCATGGCGTCGTCGAGGCTGGTGGCCCAGGGCCAGTCGCTGTGGCGCGGGTCGCAGAGTTCGGCATTGCGGCGCAGCAGGCCTTGTTTGATCGCCTCCACCAGCCAGTGGTAGTAGCGAGCGCTGCCGTTGCCGCAATCGCCCAGTGCGCGACTACGCAGCGCCAGCATGGCCTGCAGGGTATACAGGCCCTGGCAGGGCGGAGCGACGTTGTACAGCGTGCCCTGGCGGTAGCGGATGCTGATCGGGGCGACCAGTTCGGCGCGGGTGGCGGCCAGGTCCTCACCGTTCAGGCCGCAGTCATGTGCCCGGAATGCTTCGCTGAAGGTCTGCGCCAGCTCGCCGCGGTAGAACTCGTCGAGCCCCTTGCGCGCCAGGTGGCGCAGGCTGTCGGCCAGGCGCGGCTGGCGCAGGGTGTCGCCGGGGGCGAGCCAGCGGCCTTGGGCGGTCTTGCACAGCGGGTGGAGGTCCGGCAGCTGTTCGATCAGCTCGCGGCGATAGTCCTGCCAGAACAGTTGCGAGTCGGAGACCGGGTGGCCGTGTTCGGCATGATGGATGGCCTGCTCGAACAGATCCGCCCAGCCCAGGCGCGAGCCCCATTGCTGGCGGCTGATATCG
>NZ_AVOF01000107.1:0-29097 GCF_000465935.2 Pseudomonas sp. EGD-AK9 | reverse complement strand
TTCGCTGCCCGACAGCGCGAGCTGCAGGCGCAGCTGGCCGAAGCGCAGGCCGGTGGCGACAGCCAGGCCGTGGCCAATGCCGGCCGCGCGCTCGGCATGCTGCGGCAGATCGAGGCCGAAGCTGCCCAGCAGCGGCAACGCGAGGAGCAGCAGAAACGCATGGAAGCCCAGCAGGCCAAGCCGACCGAGCAGCAGGCGCAGGAACCGCGCAAGGTCATCCGGCTGGAAGTGCCGGGGCGGGCGGCGGTGGATGTGGCCGTGGGCAGTGACACTGATGAAACCAACCTGCTCGGCATCCTCGAGCAGGCCGGCTTGAGGACGCTGTAATGCAGTTGACCCTGGACGCAATCGACCTGGCGGACAACCCAGCCCTGGGCGGCGAGCAGATGGAGTGGGTAGACGAATGGGACTGGAACGCCGTCGAGCAGGAGCAGGAACGCAGCCTCACCGGCGCGCTGATCGTACAGGAGGGCGCCAAGCTGTACGGGCGCCCGATCACCCTCAGCAGCAACGGCGGGGCCTGGTTCACGCTGGCCAGGGTGCGCGAGCTGGAAGCGCTGGCCAGTGTGCCGGGCGCCGTGCACCTGCTCACCCTGCCGACCGGCGCCCAGCACTATGTGACCTGGAACCGCGTGGCCGGCCCGGCGGTGCAGGCGCGGGCGGTGCACCGCACCGTCAACCCGGACCCCGACTGGCTGCACGAGCTGACCCTGCGCCTGATCACCGTGGCGCCACCACCGCCGCCTGAGCCCGACCCCGAACCCTGATCAGCCCGCCCCGTGCGGGCTTTTTGTTGCCTGGAGATTGGCATGACGATCAACGTCACCGATGTAAAGCTGCTCAAGAGCC
Source organism: Pseudomonas sp. EGD-AK9 (assembly GCF_000465935.2). Taxonomy (NCBI): domain Bacteria; kingdom Pseudomonadati; phylum Pseudomonadota; class Gammaproteobacteria; order Pseudomonadales; family Pseudomonadaceae; genus Pseudomonas; species Pseudomonas sp. EGD-AK9. The sequence continues at coordinate 28,248 of NZ_AVOF01000107.1, read as the reverse complement.
AGCGCCTGACTGACGAAGCGGACGGTGGTGGCCGCGCCACCGGCAACGCCGTGGTCGATGGCGAGGTGAACAACCTGTTCCCCGACATCAGCCGCCTCGACCGCACCACCGGCCGCATCAACCTGCGCAAGGTGTTCGCTGGCGTGATGACCCAGAACAACGACGCCTACTTGGGCGCCCATGGCATCGTCACCCAGGCACCGGCCGACCCGCGCGTCAGCGTGCTGCTGTTCAATACCGGCAGCCAGACCGACGTGCGCGCCAATGCGCGCGATGCCATCGAGAGCTACGTGGCCGCCGCCACCGCGGCGCCGTTCGAACTGCTTGGCACCCAGCTGGCCGGCCAGCGCGCCATCGCCTGCGTGCAGCGCGAGGAGCAGCGCATCCCCGAGGTGGGCGAGGTGTTCCAGCTGGCGGGCATCAACGGCACCCAGTATGTGCGCCTGACCGAGGTGGACGCCCGCCTGGAGACCTTCACCTACGACTACGGCAACGGCAACTTCATCAACTTCACCCGCCGCCGGCTGGACATGAAGATCAGCGCGCCGCTGCAGGTACTGTTTCCGGGCGGCCAGGTCACCCCAGCCGGCACCACGCCCACAAGTCTGGACGGCCAGGCGCGCGCCCGGGTGCTGAGCACCCAGGTGGCGGACGCCGCGCGCTACTACGGCATCAGCCCGCTGGCCGAAGCTGTCAGTGCTGGCGCGCTCAACCTGCGCGTCGAGAGCGTGTATTCCCAACTGGTGCCGAGCACCACGAAAGAGACCGCCCTGGTCGACCTGCTCGGCGGTTACCAGCGGCAGATCTATGTGCCGGCCGGCCCGCAGCGCTCGGTAAACCTCACCGTCGCCGCGGGTGCGGTGGTGGGCGAGTCGCGCACCTTCCTGGGTACCGGCTGTGCGCCTGGCACGCTGAGCATCACCGTCAACAGCGGCACCTACACCGACGACAGCAAGGGCGGCCTGCGATATGTGAGCGGCAGCAACTGGCTCAGCTCCGGGCGCATCGACTACCAGACCGGCGAGATCACCCTGGTGCGCACCGGCACCAGCTTCACCGGCTCGGCCACCGGCAGTTACCGGCCTGGCGCCGCGGCCACCGGTGACACCATCACCGGCGAGCTGGAAATCACCCTGGGCAGCCGCGGCTATGTCTACACCCTGAACCTGGCCGGCGCCGTACCGCGGGCCGGCACGCTGTCCGTGGCCTACATGGCGCTGGGCAAATGGTACGAGCTGCGCGACCCCGGCGACGGGCTGCTGGTGGGCGAGGGCGCCGGCACCGTTGCCTTCGCGACCGGCTCGGTGTCGCTGACCCTCAACGCGCTGCCGGATGTCGGCAGCTCGCTGGTGTACAGCTACGTCAGCTCGGCCGACAACGCCATCACCCAGCGCGCTGGCGGCAGTGTGGTGCCCGTGCTGCGGGTGCGCTACACCCTGCCCGAGGGCGGGGTGGTGCCGGGCACGTTCTCGGCCACCTACACCGCCGGCACCGTGCGCACGCTGACCGACGACGGCCAGGGCAACCTGAGCGGCACCGGCGGCAGTGGCACTATCGCCTACGCCTCGGGCGAGGTGAACATGTTGCTCGCCGCCACCCCGGCCAGCGGCATCGCCTACAACTGGCAGCAGGGCGCCGTCGACAGCGCGGCGCAGAGCGTGAGCAGCGACGGCAGCGGCATGACGACGTTCACCATCCCGGGTGCGCCGCTCAAGCCGGGCAGTGTGCGGGTGAGCTGGATGACCACCCGCCGCCAGGCCGCGCCGGCCATCAACTGGCAGGTGATCGAGACCGGCAACGCGCTGCCGGTATATGACGGCTACCGCGACCTGGCCAACGTGGCGAACGACAACGGCGCCGGTGGTTGGCAGGGCGGCCGGGCCGGCAGCATCAACTACACCACCGGCGAGGTGGTGCTGCAGGTGGCAGCGCTGTACGACTACACCGAGTACACCTACAGCAACCGCTCTACGGGTAGCGGCTTCCTGCGCAAGACCGAGCCGGTGCTGGTCACCACCGTGGTGCAGCTGCGCGAGGCCTTTGGCGGCACCCTCACCCACTCGGCCCAGGCCGACAGCGTGAGCACCGACCCGCAGAGTGCCAGCCAGGCCCAGCCGCCGATCACCGTTGAGCTGCTGCCGGGCATTGCCGAGCCAATCGTGCCCGGCTCGCTGCTGTTCTCGTGGAATGGCGGGCTGTACACCGACCGCTCCGGCATCCTCTACCGCGATATCGCCAGCAACACCAACGGCGGCACCGCGGTGGGCACGGTGAACTATGCCGACCGTACCGCGACGCTGAGCAGCTACGCGGGCAACGCCTCGGGCCCCGTGGTGCTGCTGGCCTGCCTGACCACGGCGGTAGGTTTCAGCGTAACCGCTGCGACCTTCCGCACCCCCGGCGCGCCGCTGCGCGCCGGCAGCATGCAGGTGACGGTGGTGCGTGCCGATACGGCCGAGATCGTTACGGCCGCGGCGGATCTCAATGGCGAGTTCGACACCGGCATCGTACGCGGCACGGTGGACGCCACAACCGGCATCGCCCGGCTGACGTTCACCACCGACCCGGCCGACGACACCGGCAACAGCGATGTGCCGGTGATCCCGCTGCTGCTGCGCTACAACGCCGTGGTGCAGACGCGCCTGCCGCTGGATGCCGGCCTGCTCGGGCTGGACCCGGTGCGCCTGCCAGCCGATGGCCGGGTGCCGATCTACAGCGAGGGCTATGTGCTGGTGATCCACCACACCGCCGAAACGCCGGTGGCCTCGCCGGACCCAGGCGGCACCGTGACGCTGGCCCGCCAGCAGCAGGCGGCCATCGAGGTGGTGGATGGCAACGGTGTGGTGCTGCGCGCGGCCTCCTACAGCGCCGACCGTGACGCCGGCACCGTGACCTGGGCCAACCCGCTGGTGCTGCAGGACGAGGAGGGCAACCCGCTCTCCACGCCGCTGCTGATTCGCGACCGGGTGGAGCACATGACGCTGTGCACCGAGGTGCAGATTACCGGCGAGCTGGGCATTGGCTCGCCGCTGCCGTGGGATCTGCCTGCCGGTGAAGCGCAGGTCTCCAGTGCAGTGGCCTGGGGTGACCTGCAGTCGCGCATCCACACCTGGTTCACCCAGCAGACCTGGAGCAGCGGCGCGCCGAACTGGACGGATGCGCCCATCGGCAACACCACCACCGCGCAATACAACAGCCTGAGCTACCCGCCAATCATCACCAACGGCGGCGCCATCGACGGCAAGTGGGCGCTGGTGTTCACCAGCTCCGGCGCATTCAACGTGGTGGAGGAGAAGCTGGGGGTGATCGCCACCGGCAATACCAGCTCGGACTGCTCGCCGATCAACGCCCTGACCGGCGAGCCGTATTTCACCATCCGTTGGCAGGGGTGGGGCAGTGGTTGGGCGGCCGGCAACGCCGTGCGCTTCAACACCGATTCGGCGTTGGGGCCGATGTGGGTGATTCGTACCGTGATCAGCGGGCAGGGCACGGTGGATGACGACGAGTTCTATCTGCAGATCCGGGGCGATGCCGATTAACCCGGTGGGGCCTTACCAGGCCCCGCCTCTCTCAGCAAAGGATGATCGATGATTCGCTTCTACCACCGGGACACGCCGGGCGTGCCCACGATGTCCTACTCGCCGACCATCTCCACTCGATGGGGGCAGTTTTCGGCAATGATCAAAGTCCTGCTTTCCACGGGGAACGGCTCGATTCAGCCGCTGGGATGGCAGCTGGTTGTGGATGACCCCAACTACCTTGTCTTCCGGCAGGGTAAGCCGGGGGGCGCCTATCTGCACTTCAAGTTGTGGGGCGGGGCTGCCCTGGCGTTGCAGTTGACTCTGGCCGAGGACTTCACTGGGGTGGATGGCAGCTACAACATGCTGGGCAATGGGGTTGTGTCCGGTGTAGTGGCGGGGAGTGCTGTTCATGCGTTCACCCATGCGCTTAACCACCGCTCGGGGTCTACTTCCTGGGTTGTCGCAGGGGATGAGAACACCTTTATCTTCAACTGGTCGGAGAACGGCAACACCGAGACCCCGGGAGGGGGTGGCAGTTCCGGTAGTGCGCTGATGTATGTGGGCGATGACCTTGAGGGCAATGTCATTGCTATCGGTGGGCTAGAGGCGTCGCCTAGTGGCTCTTACCCCAACAACTATTTCTCCAAGCTCGGATTCACTGCGCTGCGCGATCCCAGTACAGGCTTGTTAGTGGACACCGGCTCATTGTCAGTGGAGGCCAATCTCTACCACTCCACCGTGGCTTACCGGGTTATGACTTGGTCCGGGCTTATACCCGAGCTACATCTGGGGCCTGTTACTTGGATGGGGGGCGGCGTCGTTGCGGGAGACCTTCGTGGTCTGCGAATTGCCCTTGAAGTGGCGGGCTGTGTTAACCCCAATGCCGCTGCTGCCATTGGCTTTTCCGGCACGTACAACTCGCGCACCTGCTTCACCCCGATTGATCTTGGGGATGGCTATAACTACTCGTTGGCCTACACATACAACCCAGCACCCATGCTGATGATCACTGACAACCCGGCCTATTGGTGATGGCATGACTGTACTCAGCACGGCCTACGGGCATCCGGTTCAAGAGAGCCCCCCGGTGATTCCGCATGAGACCTTGAACTTTAAGCTACAGAGGGAAGGCGAGTGGGCCTTGGGCCGTCGAGAGCTGCGGTTTTATCGCAGCTGGAGTGGCGTCGCTAAGCTGGAAATGATCTTTGTAGACCCTGGTGCTGGCGATGGCGTCTGTGAGCAAACCTTCAAGATTCCCACGGCGGAGCTGTTGGCCCAGGGCGAGTGGCTGGTGGTGGGCGCGGACGACAACGCCCCGAGGAAGATCCGCGCGGCTTACCTGACCTTCACCGAAAGCGGCACCTACACCTTCAACATCACCATGGGGGATGGTACGGGCGGCTCGCCGGGCGATCCGGCTCTAGTGAATGCCTTGGTTCGCGTGGATCGTGCACCCGTTTCGCGTGAGGTGGTTCTGGTGGAGCGGACATTCGAGGGCCAGTGGCGCCTAGCCGGCTTCGGCCCTACGCCTGATGGCGAGGGGGCGGTGGAGGTGCGGGTGCTAGGGGGCAGCGTGTACGCGATGGCCACCGATGATTACGGCCTAGCCTTTACCGCCAATCTGGAAGTCACGGCCGGCCAGCGGGTGAGGCCTACACAGTTTGGCGGCTGGCTGTACGAAATCACCGAGGCCGGGCAGCTGCCGCCAGCTGAGCCGCAGTGGTGGGCCGCCGAGGGTGACAACCCATCGCGCTTGCTGGGCACCGCGCGGGCTATCGCCGTGCGCTACTTCCGCCCCCTGGCCCATGGGCCGATCCCTGTCGAGGTGGTCTGAATGTTGAGCATCATCGTTGGCGGCGGTTGGGGTCGTGCTGCCCAGGTCGACCGCCAGGGCGAGGCCGTGCCGTGGAATGGCCTGCGGCCTCTGTCGCTGTCGCGCTGCTCGGCCTGGCAGCAGGGGCGAGTGCTGGATCGCGGCGCTGCCGATGTGGGCTGGTCGGCGGTGCCGCTGCGTGACCTGTCGCGCGGCGCGCCTTGGTTGCCTGCCCAGGCGCTGGATCGGCGGCCAGGTGCCATGCCCTGGAGCTGGGTGCCGTCCCGGGATCTGGCCCTGGCGGCTGGCTGGGATCGGTCGATTCGCCCGGCCGAGCTGCGCCTGCGGCTGATCTACAACCCGGAGCCTGCGCACAAGGATGTGCGCCTATGGCTCGGCCATCGCCGCTCGAATGAGTTCGGCCCGCGCTTCGATGCCGCCACCGCGCTGCAGGCCAGCCTGTACGTGCCTGGGACTGGGGCGCTGGCCTTCAACCTGGGCGGCCGGCCGTACTTCCCGAACACCTCGCCGGCTGTCTTCTTCGACTTTCGCTTCGTGCCCGTGAAGGCGGCCATCCAGCCGACCGACATGGCCCGCACCAGTCTGCGCTGGCAGGACGCGCGCCGGCTGAACCTTCGCAACCGCCTGCCCTGGGGGCGGGCGCGGGTGCTCGATGGGCCGCTGACCGGCATCGAGTACATCGACTACCCCGGGCCGGTCAAACCGCTGCCCGAGCCGCCGCCCGATCCCGAGATACTGGATACCTACATGATCGCCAACACCGTCAACCTGGTGGCGCTGCCCTCGCGCACGCCCATCGAGGCGAAGAACGTGCGCATCTCCCTGGATGCAGACTCGTTCAGCTGGGCCTTCAGCGCCGACATCTTCACCCGCGCGGCGTTGGAGCTGGTGAAGCCGGATGCCGGCGGCGCCGGCGAGCTTGAGCTGGATATCAACGGCTGGAAGTGGGTGCTGCTCGTCGAGCGCTACAGCCGTCAGCAGCGTTTCCCGGCCGAGGCCTACACCATCACCGGCGGCACGCGCGGCCAACTGCTGGCCGCGCCCTACGCGCCCTTGCGCAGTGCGCTCAACGCGGCGCCGATCAACGCCGGCCAGGCCGCCGAGGCCGAGCTGCTGAACACGGGCTTTACCCTGACCTGGCAGGCCACCGACTGGCCGTTCCCGGCCGGCGCGTTGAGCTACCAGAGCCAGACGGCCATCCAGGTGATCGCCCGGCTGGCCGATACGGTGGGCGCCGTGGTGCTGCCCGCTCGCGATAGCGACCACCTGGACGTGTTGCCGCGCTACCCGGTGCCGCCGTGGGAGTGGGACCAGGTCGACGCGCCGATCACGCGCATCATCCCGCCGGCGATGATGACCGACCTGGGCGGCGAGTGGACGCCGCAGCCAGCCTGGAACGCCTGCTACACCAGCGGCACCTCGGTCGGCTGCTCGATGCTCGTGCGCCGCGCCGGCACTGCCGGCGATAACCCGACGCCGGACGTGTTCGACGACTGGCTGACCGACCAGCCCGCCAACCTGGCCCGCGGCACGCACGAGCTGAGCAAGGGCGGCAACATCGAGATCGTTAGCCTGACCATCCCGCTGTTCCCGTTCAGCAATGACCACGGCGTGGGGCTGATCCTCCCGGCGCACCTGTACCAGGTGCCCGAGGAGTCCGGCGCCTGGGTCGGCCTGTGCCTCGGCGTGGACATCAGCGCCGAGGGCACCGGCGCCGTGCGGGTGAAACAGCAGATCAAACTGGAGCGGCACCACTGATGGCGACAATCAACCCCTGGCGCCGCTTTATCGGCCTACTGCCCGGCGGCGTACGCACGGTAGCCATCGTGCGCAGCATCAACACCACGGCCGGCACCAGCGAAGTGGAACTGCGCACCGGCACTCGCGTGACCGTGCGCGGCGTCGACATCGCCGTGAACAGCAAGGCCTACATCGCCGATGGCGTGATCACCGGGCCGGCGCCGAGCCTGCCGCATTTTGATGTGGATGTTTAGGCGGGTGGTTCTGGCTCACCGCTCCAGTCAATGCTCACGGCCTGGGGCGCTTTGATCGCCAGGTGAGCGTGACTGCGGTGTAGATCTCGAATGCGGATCGTGATGCCTTCAGCGATGAGCTGACGCAGCTCAACCTCGCTGATGTCCTGCTCGATGCGTAGCAGTACCTCATCCCCGGCGCGGCCCTTGAGTACGAACGCCATGCGTCTGCCTCCATGCAGTAGTGTCTGTCGTTCAACCTTAGACCATGCATTGCGCTGGAGTTAGTTCAGAGCGATTCGAGTCGCAGCGACTCGGCCAGCAATTCGTCGGCGAGCCGCTCCAGCTCACGTACCACCGCCGCGCCGTCCTCTGGCCGGAATAACTCGGCTTCGGCCAGCTCGCTTTCAGTGGGTATCGCTCCGCGAATTGCATCGGCGGCCAGCCCGGCCGCAAAGGCTTTCACTCTCACGCTTGCCATAAATGTCCTCGCCCGCTGAGCGCGGGTTTCCTGTGTCTGGAGAAAATATGCCTCTGAATCATATTCGAGAGCAGGCCATCGCGCCCGCGCTCGCGCTGCTGCCTGCGCGCATGTCGAGCCCTCCTGCGGAGATCATGCTGCTGGCCATCGGCCTGCAGGAATCCCGCTTCACCCATCGTCGCCAGGTTGGTGGCCCAGCGCGTGGTTTCTGGCAGTTCGAGCTGGGCGGTGGCGTGCGCGGCGTCATGCGCCACCCGGTTACGGCGGAGCATGCCCGCGCGCTGTGCAAGGCCCGCGGCGTAACTGCTACCGAGGGGGAGGTTTATGCCGCCCTTGAGCACGACGATGTACTGGCCGCCGGGTTCGCGCGGCTGCTGCTGTGGTCTGACCCGGCGCGGCTACCGGCTGTTGGTGAGGTGGCCGCGGGGTGGGATCTCTACATGCGCACCTGGCGCCCTGGCAAACCGCATCGGCGTACCTGGGATGCGCTGTATGCCCAGGCGATGGATGAGGTGGCGGCATGATCGGCGCTCTGGCGGATCGAACCGCGGTTCTCGGAGTCGTGGCGGTGCTGGCCTTCTTGGCCGGCTGGAAGGTCAACGGCTGGCGGCTAGGCGAGGGCATCGCCCAGGGCCTCGTCGAGGCCGTGAATACCGTTCGCATGGTCGAGCGGCAACAACAGAGCGTCGCGGACGCCGAAGGGCATAAAGGCCATGATGAACTCGAAGAACTGCGGCGCGCTGCTGCTGATGCTGGGGCTGCTGCTGACGGGTTGCGCAAGCAAGCCAGCAGCTTGGCCACTCAACTCGCTACCTGCAATGCCGGAACTGCCGGCGAGCGCGCGGCAAGGGAAGGCGCCGCCGCAGTGCTCACCGACGTGCTTGGAGAGATGGAATCAGCGGGTAGAGAAATGGCGGCAGAGGCTGATGGACGCAGGATTAAAGGTCTCACCTGCGAGCGCACCTATGGGGGAGTGAAGTCGGTATCAGAGTAATCGGCCGGGGTCGTGGGCAATCGCCTACGGCCCCGGCTTCTCTCTTTTGCGTGGATGGTCAATTCAGAACTCTGGCAGATTCTCTAGGTTGTCGCGCTTTCTGTTGTTGCTATCTGTAGTGATATAGATATCGTCTATCACCTGAACGCTCGCCCCATACATAAGCGTATTGTTCGTGCCGGGCGTTCTTGTGATGAAAGATGCCTTTCCTAGGCGAATCAGGTCTGCGATGAATGCTCGGGACACTGTTCGTACAGGGCCAACTTCTTTCGGTTTCTCTTCTCTTACCTGGACATACTCGATATGTGTCCTCCCAGTGTTGTATCGAACTGCTGTGATGCAAAAGTCGGCCATGCTCATTCCCTCGTTGTGGCGACGTGCCGGTATGTGATCTAAGGGTGGGAGGATCGCTTTTCAAGGCCGCAGCTTTGTGCTGGCTGTTCCGGCATTAAGCGGGCTCGACCGGCTGCAGCAGCTCCGGGTAATCGTTGCGATTGTTGCCGACATCGGTCGTGACCGGGTAAGCCTCGAAGTCCTCGCGGCTGATGGCGATAGCGCTGTGCACTTGCTCGCTGCTGGTGCTGGGCGACAGCCATAGATCGAACTGCTTAGGCGCCAGGATGACGGGCATGCGGTGGTGGATGGCCGCCACCGGCCCGGCTGCATCCCGCGTCAGTAGAGCGCAGGACAGCACCTGCTGACCCTCCGGCCCGACCCAGGATGACCACAGGCCGGCGATGGCGAGCATGCCGTTGTCGGTTGCGTGGTGGTAGTAGGGCTGGTTCACCAGCCGCCCGGCGCGGTTGCGCACCTGCTGGTGCTCATTCCACTCATACCAGCCCAGGGCCGGCATGATGCAGCGCTGCGCGCGGATCGCCTGGCGCCACATCGGCTTGCTGGCGGCCTCTTCGCTGCGGGCGTTGAAGCTGAAGGTCGGCGGAACGGGCTTCTTCCACCAGGTCGGAATCAGCCCCCAGCGTGCGCCGTCCAGTTCCAGCTCGCCATCATCATTCAGACGCAGGAGCGGCACCTGAGTGCTCGGCGCAACGTTGTAGCGCCTGATCCACTGCCTGGAGTTGCGCGCGCCGATGTGCCAGTACTGCTCAATGGCTCGATCATCGGGGGAGACGTAGCGGCCGCACATGGTGATTCCCGCCTGGTTAGTCGGCTGTCCAGCGCTTGGCGTTCGGGTTGCGGATAAGTGTCATGCGCCAGGGCTCGGCGTCTGGTCGCGTGATCAGCAGGCCGTCGACGATCCCGATCACCACGGGAGCATAGTCGACGTAGCGGATCAGGCGGGGCACGACTCCGGGTGTCACGCTGATGCAGCCCAGCAGCTGCCGATCTGGATCGGCGAACAGGTGCCCCTCGCCGCCGATTCTCCCGATGAGCGTATCGGCCTCGTGTACCAGGTACTCGTAGTGCCAGGCCCATTGGGTCTCGGCGGCCGCGTTCAGCCGCAGATAGGCTTCGTACGTCTCGAATGCAGCGAAGGAGAGGCGATTGCGAGTATCCGTCGAGATCTCGCCGAGCTGCAGCAGATCATTAGCCCGGTCCCGCAGGTAGGCGTAGTGCTCCACCTCATGGTTCCGCCAGGCGTGCCCGTCATGGTAGGCGGTCAGCCATCGGCTGGTGGCGAGGCTCTTGTGGGAAAGGTCGTGCAGGTCCATTGCTTAACTGTATTTACATACAGTTGTTTTGTCTATCGCATCAAAAAGGCCCGGCGCCGTAGGGGATTCCCTGCGGTGCCGGGCCTTTTTTTGTGTCTGCGATTTGGCTGCTGAATGGCCTGGAACTCGTTACGCCAAGATTACGCCAGGCATAAAAAAAGGCCTTGAAAATCAAGGCCTTTCGTTTGTTTCGTGGTGCCCCGGGGGAGACTCGAACTCCCACTCCTTTCGAAAACGGATTTTGAATCCGCCGCGTCTACCGATTCCGCCACCGGGGCACGATGGCGGCGCAGTATAGGGATGCCTCAGAGTCCGGTCAATCGGCGTGCGTGGCCAGTTTGGGGGAATTCCGGTAAGCTTTGCCGCCCTGCAGAATTGCCCCCTCCGATCATGCGTGTTGCCGATTTCCACTTCGATCTTCCCGAGTCGTTGATCGCCCGTCATCCCCTGGCCGAACGTCGGGCCAGCCGTCTGCTGCAACTGGACGGGCCCAGCGGCGAACTGCGCCACGGCCAGTTCACCGACTTGCTCGGCCATTTGCGCGCCGGCGATCTGATGGTGTTCAACAATACCCGGGTGATTCCGGCGCGGTTGTTCGGCCAGAAGGCCTCCGGCGGCAAGCTCGAGGTGCTGGTAGAGCGGGTGCTGGATCAGCACCGCGTGCTGGCGCACGTGCGTTCCAGCAAATCGCCCAAGCCCGGTTCGCAGATTTTCGTCGACGGTGGCGGCGAGGCCGAGATGGTCGCGCGTCACGACGCCCTGTTCGAGCTGCGCTTTACCGAGCCGGTGCTGCCGATGCTCGAACGCGTCGGTCATATGCCGCTGCCGCCTTATATAGACAGGCCGGACGACGAGGCCGACCGCGAGCGCTACCAGACCGTCTACGCCGAGAAGGCCGGTGCGGTGGCGGCGCCCACCGCCGGGTTGCACTTCGACGACGAGCTGCTGGCGGCGATCCGCGCCAAGGGCGTGGACACCGCCTTCGTCACCCTGCACGTCGGTGCCGGCACCTTCCAGCCGGTGCGTGTCGAGCGGATCGAAGACCACCATATGCACAGCGAATGGCTGGAGGTCGGTCAGGACGTGGTCGACGCCGTGGCCGCCTGCCGGGCGCGCGGCGGTCGGGTGATCGCGGTGGGCACCACCAGCGTGCGCTCGCTGGAGACGGCGGCGCGCGATGGCGAGCTGAAGGCCTTCAGCGGCGACACCGACATCTTCATCTACCCGGGCCGCCCGTTCCATGTGGTCGATGCCCTGGTGACCAATTTCCATTTGCCCGAGTCGACCCTGCTGATGCTGGTGTCGGCCTTCGCCGGCTACGCCGAGACCATGGCCGCCTACCGCGAGGCCGTGGCGCAGGGCTATCGCTTCTTCAGTTACGGTGATGCCATGTTCATCACCCGCAATCCCGCCGCGCGCGGGCCCGAGGTTTGAGTATGTCGCGCACCTGTCGCATGTCCTTCGAGTTGCTGGCTACCGACGGCAAGGCCCGTCGCGGCCGGCTGACCTTCCCCCGTGGCGTGGTCGAGACCCCGGCCTTCATGCCGGTGGGTACCTACGGCACGGTCAAGGGCATGTTGCCGCGCGACGTCGAGGATATCGGCGCGCAGATCATCCTCGGTAACACCTTCCACCTGTGGCTGCGCCCGGGCATGGAAGTGATCAAGAAGCACGGCGACCTGCACGACTTCATGCAGTGGCAGGGGCCGATCCTCACCGACTCCGGCGGTTTTCAGGTGTTCAGCCTGGGCGCGATGCGCAAGATCAAGGAGGAGGGCGTGTACTTCGCCTCGCCGGTCGATGGCGCCAAGGTGTTCATGGGCCCGGAAGAGTCGATGCAGGTGCAGCGCGACCTGGGCTCGGACATCGTGATGATCTTCGACGAATGCACGCCGTACCCGGCCGAGTTCGACGTGGCCAAGCGCTCCATGGAGCTGTCGCTGCGTTGGGCCAAGCGTTCCAAGGCCGCCCATGGCGAGAGCACGGCGGCGCTGTTCGGCATCGTCCAGGGCGGCATGCACGAAGAGTTGCGCATGCGCTCGCTGGAAGGGCTGTGCGAGATCGGCTTCGACGGCCTGGCCATCGGCGGTCTGTCGGTGGGCGAGCCGAAGGAGGAGATGATCCGCGTGCTGGACTTCCTGCCGCCGCAGATGCCGGCCGACAAGCCGCGCTACCTGATGGGCGTGGGCAAGCCGGAAGACCTGGTCGAGGGCGTGCGCCGCGGGGTGGACATGTTCGACTGCGTGATGCCGACGCGCAATGCACGCAACGGCCACCTGTTCGTCGACAGCGGCGTGGTGAAGATCCGCAACGCCGTGCACAAGCACGACGACTCGCCGCTGGATCCGAGCTGCGACTGTTACACCTGCAAACACTTCTCCCGCGCCTACCTGCATCACCTGGACAAGTGCGGCGAAATGCTCGGTAGCATGCTCAATACCATCCATAACTTGCGGCATTATCAGCGGGTTATGGCTGGTTTGCGCGAGGCTATCGGACAGGGTACATTGGCCGCCTTTGTCGAAAGCTTCTATGCCAAGCGCGGCCTGCCCGTGCCGCCGCTGGACTGATTCCCGAACGATTCAACATCCTTTCCATTAGGAGTGATACATGAGCTTTTTCATCCCCGCCGCCTACGCTGACACCGCTCCGGCTGCCGGCCCTGCCGGTAGCGGCTTCGAGTGGGTGTTCCTGATCGGCTTTCTGGTCATCTTCTACCTGATGATCTGGCGTCCCCAGGCCAAGCGCGCCAAGGAGCACAAGAACCTGCTCGGCAGCCTGCAGAAGGGCGACGAGGTGGTGACCAGCGGCGGTATCGCCGGCAAGGTGACCAAGGTGGCCGACGATTTCGTGGTGATCGAGGTTTCCGACAGCGTCGAGCTGAAGTTCCAGAAGCAGGCCATCGCCGCCACCCTGCCCAAGGGCACGCTGAAAGCCATCTGATTCGGTTGTTAGTTTTCCACTCGACGGGGCGCTTTTAGCGCCCCGCGTCATAAGCGGGCGGCTCGTTCATGCTCAATAAATACCCTCTGTGGAAGTACCTGCTGATTCTGGCCGTATTGGCCGTCGGCCTGGTGTACTCCATCCCCAATCTCTATCCGGACGATCCGGCCGTGCAGATCAGCGGCGCCAGCTCGGCGCTGAGCATCGAGCAGAGCGATCTCGATCGTGCCGGCAAGGCTCTGCAGGATGCCGGCATCGCGGTCAAGGACATCGGCCTCGACGAGCGCGGCCGCACTGGCCTGATCCGTCTGACCAAGCAGGATGACCAGCTGCCGGCCAAGGACGTGGTCCGCCGCGCCCTGGGCGACGACTACGTGGTGGCGCTGAACCTGGCGCAGACCACCCCCGACTGGCTGCGCAGCCTCGGCGCCAGCCCGATGAAATTGGGCCTGGACCTGTCCGGCGGTGTGCACTTCCTGCTGGAAGTCGACATGGACAAGGCGTTGGATGTACGGCGCAAGGTCTACGAAGGCGAGATCAAGAGCCTGCTGCGCAAGGAGCGGATTCGCTACCGCAGCATGCCGGAACAGGACGGTCGCATTCAGCTCGGCTTCGCCGACAGCGATGCGCTGGAGCAGGCTCAGCGCCTGATTCGCAAGGACTTCAACGATTTCGAGATCACCACCGTCGAGCGTGGTGGTCAGCAGGTGCTGCAACTCGGCCTGACCGCGGCGAAGATCGCCGAGATCCGCGAGTACTCGATCAAGCAGAACCTCACCACAGTGCGCAACCGGGTCAACGAACTCGGCGTGGCCGAACCGCTGGTGCAGCGTCAGGGTGCCAACCGTATCGTGGTCGAGCTGCCGGGCGTACAGGACACCGCCGAAGCCAAGCGCATCCTCGGCAAGACCGCCAACCTGGAATTCCGCCTGCAGGCTGATTTCGACGCGCCGCGCGGCGCCACCGAAACCTTCGGTTTCCGCGAGGAAGGCCGGCCGCCGGTGCAGCTCGAGCGCGAGCTGATCATCACCGGTGACCAGGTCACTGACGCCCAGGCCAGCTTCGACGAGAACGGCCGGCCGCAGGTCAATATCCGTCTCGACGGCCACGGCGGCGACCTGATGAACCGCGCCACGCGCAACAACGTGGGGCGCAGCATGGCGGTGATCTTCATCGAGCAGAAGCCGGTGACCCGCTACGTGCGTCAGGTGGTCGACGGTGTCGAGCAGGAAGTGGCCGTATCGTCCTTCGTCGAGGAGAAGAAGATCATCAGCCTGGCGACCATCCAGTCGCCTTTGGGCAGCCAGTTCCGCATCACCGGCCTCAACGGCCAGGGCGAATCCTCCGAGCTGGCTCTGCTGCTGCGTGCCGGCGGCCTGGCGGCGCCGATGTACTTCGCCGAGGAGCGCACCATCGGCCCGAGCCTGGGTGCCGAGAACATCGCCAAGGGCATCGAATCCACCGAGTGGGCGATGATCTTCGTGGCGCTGTTCATCGTCGCCATCTACCGCTTCTTCGGGGTGCTGGCGACTGTCGCGCTGGCGTTCAACCTGGTGTTGCTGGTCGGTCTGATGTCGGCCATCGGCGCCACCCTGACCCTGCCGGGCATCGCCGGTATCGTGCTGACCCTGGGCATGGCGGTGGACGCCAACGTACTGATCTTCTCGCGTATCCGCGAGGAACTGGCCAATGGCCTGCCCGTGCAGCGCGCCATCCACGAGGGCTTCGACCGCGCCTTCTCGGCAATTCTCGACAGTAACCTGACCACCCTGCTGGTCGGCGGCATCCTGTTCGCCATGGGCACCGGCCCGGTCAAGGGCTTCGCGGTGACCATGTCGCTGGGCATCGTCACCTCGATGTTCACCGCCATCATGTTCACCCGTGGCCTGGTCAACCTGATCTTCGGTGGCCGTAACTTCAAGAAGCTGTGGATCTAGCCATGATCAAGTCAACCATTCGTTTCATGGCGGTGCGCAACATCGCCTTTACCATGACCCTGGTGCTCACCCTGGTCGGGCTCGGGGCGCTGTTCGCCAAGGGCCTGAACTTCGGTCTGGATTTCACCGGCGGTACCCTGATCGAGCTGCAATACGAGCAGCCGGCCGACCTCGAGCTGATCAAGCGCGAGCTGGGCCAGGCCGGTTACGCCGACGCCGTGGTGCAGAACTTCGGCGCCAGCACCGATGTGCTGGTGCGCCTGGCGGGCGATGACCCCGACCTGGGCAACCGGGTGGCCGAGGCCCTGCGCAAGGTCGACAGCACCACCGAGTTCGAGGTCAAGCGGGTCGAGTTCGTCGGTCCGCAGGTGGGCGAGGAACTGCGCGACCAGGGCGGCATCGCCATGCTCCTGGCGCTGGGCGGCATCCTGCTGTACCTGGCGTTTCGCTTCCAGTGGAAATTCGGCGTCGGCGCTATCGCTTCCCTGGTGCACGACGTGGTGATCACCCTTGGCGTGCTGGCGTTCTTCCAGATTCCCTTCGACCTGACCGTGCTGGCGGCGGTGCTGGCGATGATCGGCTACTCGTTGAACGACACCATCATCATCTACGACCGCATCCGCGAGAACTTCCGCATGCTGCGCAAGGCGTCGCTGATCGAGAACATCGACATCTCGATCACCCAGACCCTGCTGCGCACCATCGCCACCTCGTTGTCCACCGCGCTGGCCCTGCTGGCGCTGCTGTTCTTCGGCGGCGACGTGCTGGCGGCCTTCGCCCTGACCCTGCTGGTCGGTGTGGTGGTGGGTACCTACTCGTCGGTGTACATAGGCGCCGTGGTGCTGATCTGGCTGAAGCTGAGCGTCGAGGATCTGATTCCGCCGGCCGTCGAAGCCGAGGCCGACGACGGGCGCCCCTGAGGCTGTGACCTGCTTCATGTAGTGCGCACGCGGGCCGCGACAGGGCGAACTTGTCGCGGCCTTTTGCTGTCCTAGGCAGGGAGAAAGGCGCGAGTCGCCGAGCCTAGGAGAGAATCATGAACAAGTCGATGTTGATCGGTACCGTGCTGGGCGCTGTCGGCGTTACCGCTGGCGGCGCGGTTGCCACTTACAGCCTGGTCGATCGCGGCCCGCAGTACGCCGAAGTGCTGGCGGTGACCCCGGTCAAGGAAACCATCAAGACGCCGCGCGAGGTGTGCAAGGACGTCACCGTCACCCGTCAGGCGCCGGTCAAGGATCAGCACCAGATCGCCGGCACCGCCATCGGCGCCATAGCCGGCGGTCTGCTGGGCAATCAGGTCGGCGGCGGCAGCGGCAAGAAGATCGCCACCGTGGCCGGTGCGGTCGGCGGCGGCTACGCCGGCAACAAGATCCAGGAGGGCATGCAGGCGCGCGACACCTACACCACCACCGAAACCCGCTGTAACACCGTGACCGACACCAGCGAGAAGCTGGTGGGGTACGACGTCAAGTATCAGCTGGGCGAGCAGGTCGGCACCGTGCGCATGGACCGCGATCCGGGCGCTCAGATTCCGGTTAACAAGCAGGGCGAGCTGGTGCTGGTGCAGCAGGCGCAATAATCGCCGTTCATAAAAAAACGCCCCTCGGGGCGTTTTTTTATTGTCGGGCGACTGGTGTTCAGCGCTTCATCGACGGTGCCAGGTGCGGCTGGATGGCGGTCAGCACGGCCTTGAAGCACTTGGTGTTGCCGGCGACGATCTGGCCCTTCTCGAGGAATTCGTGGCCACCAGTGAAGTCGCTGACCAGGCCGCCTGCTTCCTGAATCAGCAGGGCGCCAGCGGCCATGTCCCACTCGGACAAGCCGAACTCCCAGAACGCGTCGTAGCGACCGGCGGCGACGTAGGCCAGGTCCAGGCTGGCGGCGCCGGCGCGGCGCAAGCCGGCGGTCTGGCCGACCAGGCTGCGGAACATGTTCAGGTAGTTGTCCAGGTGATCGAGCTGGCCGTCGCGGAACGGGAAGCCGGTGCCGAGCAGGGCGCCGTCCAGGCTCTTGCGGTTGCTCACGCGCAGGCGGCGGCCATTGAGGGCGGCGCCGCGGCCGCGGCTGGCGGTGAATTCTTCCTGGCGCACCGGGTCGAGCACGATGGCGTGCTCCAGGCGGCCGCGGTACTTGCAGGCGATGCTGATGGCGAAGTGCGGCACGCCGCGGATGAAGTTGGTGGTGCCGTCCAGCGGGTCGATGATCCACTGGTAGTCGGCGCCTTCGCCGCTGCCTTCCAGTGCACCGCCTTCCTCGCCGAGGAAGCTGTGGGTCGGGTAGGCCTTGCGAATGGCCTGGACGATCATCAGTTCGGCGGCGCGATCGACCTCGGTGACGTAATCCTTGGCATCCTTCTCGTCGACCGAGATGACGTCCAGGCGCTCGATGGAGCGAAAGATCATTTCACCGGCGCTGCGAGCGGCGCGCAGGGCGATATTCAGCATGGGCTGCATGGAAGGTTCACCTGGGGCGTTAAAGAAAGCCGGCCATGTTAGCAGAAAAGTCCGGTGGATGCAGTGCCGTCTGTACGCCGCATGGCATTAATCCGAGGGCTTGGGTAAGATCGTTGCCCCCTTGTCGTCTCTGAGAGTGCCTGCGTTGCTGGACAATATTCGCGTGGTTTTGGTCAACACCAGTCATCCGGGCAATATCGGCGGCGCGGCGCGCGCGATGAAGAACATGGGCCTGTCGCGCCTGGTGCTGGTAGATCCCGAGGATTTTCCCAGCGGCGACGCGGTGGCGCGCGCCTCCGGCGCCACGGATATCCTCGATGCGGCGCTGGTGGTCGGCACGCTGGAGGAGGCGCTGGTCGGCTGCAGCCTGGTGATCGGCACCAGTGCGCGGGATCGGCGCATTCCCTGGCCGCTGCTCGATCCGCGCGAGTGCGGGGTGACCAGTTGTGAGCAGGCTGCCGCTGGCGGCGAGGTGGCGTTGGTGTTCGGTCGCGAGTACGCCGGGCTGACCAACGAGGAGCTGCAGCGCTGTCAGTACCACGTGCATATCCCGTCCAATCCCGAGTTCAGTTCGCTGAACCTGGCGGCGGCGGTGCAGGTGCTGGCCTACGAAGTGCGCATGGCCTGTCTGGCGGCGCAGAATCTACCGACCAAGGTGGAGAAGCTGGAAACCACTGCCATGCTCAATTCCCAGGCGGCTACGGCGGATGAGCTGGAGTCCTTCTACGGCCACCTGCAGCGGGTGCTGGTGATGATCGGTTTCCTCGATCCGCTGAAGCCGCGGCACCTGATGGCCCGTCTGCGTCGCCTGTATGGGCGCAGTGCGGTGAGCAAGTTGGAAATGAATATCCTGCGCGGCATTCTCACCGAGACCGAGAAGGCCGTGCGCGGTGAGCCTCACAAGCAGGGGAAGTCCGATGTTTGAGCGCATGCGAGAAGATATCCAGAGCGTGTTTCACCGCGATCCGGCGGCGCGCAACGCCTTCGAGGTAGTCACCTGCTACCCGGGCCTGCATGCGGTCTGGCTGCATCGCGTTGCCCACGCCCTGTGGCGCTCGGGCTGGAAGTGGCTGGCGCGGGTGGTGTCCAACTTCGGCCGCTGGCTGACCGGTATCGAGATTCATCCGGGGGCGAAGATCGGTCGGCGTTTCTTCATCGACCACGGCATGGGCATCGTCATCGGCGAGACCGCCGAGATCGGCAACGACGTCACGCTCTATCAGGGCGTGACCCTGGGCGGCACCAGCTGGAACAAGGGCAAGCGCCACCCGACCCTGGAAGACGGCGTGGTGGTCGGCGCCGGGGCCAAGGTGCTTGGTCCGTTCACTGTCGGCGCCGGTGCCAAGATCGGCTCCAATGCGGTGGTGACCAAGGAGGTGCCGGCCGGTGCTACCGCGGTGGGGATTCCCGGCAAGATCATCGTCAAGTCCGACGACGAGCAGGAGGCCAAGCGTCAGGCGATGGCCGAGAAGATCGGCTTCGATGCCTATGGCGTTGGTCAGGACATGCCGGACCCGGTGGCGCGCGCCATCGGCCAGTTGCTCGATCACCTGCATGCGGTCGACGGCCGTCTGGAGGGCATGTGCAAGGCGCTCACCGCCCTGGGTAGCGACTATTGCGCCAAGGACCTGCCGGTGCTGCGCGACGAGGACTTCGCCGAGGTGTGCAAGGACCAGCAGCAGGGCGACAAGCCGGCGGCCTGATGCGCGGCGAGGCGGTCTTTGCTATGATGCCGCCTCTTTTCGCGCTCAATCCCGAGTAAATCAATAGGTCTTATAGTTGACTTAAATACTCGGGAATCGCATACTTCGCCGCAATTCAGTGATTCGTGGTAGAGCCATGCGACTGACCACCAAAGGCCGTTACGCCGTTACCGCCATGCTCGATCTGGCGTTGCACGCGCAGCACGGTCCCGTATCCCTGGCCGATATTTCCGAGCGGCAAGGTATCTCCCTGTCCTACCTGGAGCAACTGTTCGCCAAGCTGCGGCGCGGCAATCTGGTGTCCAGTGTGCGCGGGCCGGGCGGTGGCTATCAGCTGTCGCGTGACATGCGCGGCATCCAGGTGGCCCAGGTGATCGATGCGGTCAACGAGTCGGTGGATGCCACCCGTTGCCAGGGGCAGGGCGATTGCCATGCCGGCGACACCTGCCTGACCCATCATCTGTGGTGCGACCTCAGTCAGCAGATTCACGAGTTCCTCAGTGGCATCAGCCTGGCCGATCTGGTCGCGCGCCGCGAGGTGCAGGAAGTTGCGCTGCGCCAGGATCAGCGCCGCTGTACTGGCAGGGCCGTGCCACACCTGGACAAGATTGAAGCGTCCGCCGTCGAATGAGCAGGGCGTTTGCCTGATAGGAGAAGCCTGATGAAATTGCCGATTTACCTCGATTACTCCGCTACCACCCCGGTCGATCCGCGTGTGGCGCAGAAGATGAGCGAGTGCCTGCTGGTCGATGGTAACTTCGGCAACCCGGCTTCGCGTTCCCACGTGTTCGGCTGGAAGGCCGAAGAGGCGGTGGAAAACGCCCGTCGCCAGGTCGCCGAGCTGGTCAATGCCGACCCGCGCGAGATCGTCTGGACCAGCGGCGCGACCGAGTCCGACAACCTCGCCATCAAGGGTGTGGCGCACTTCTACGCCAGCAAGGGCAAGCACATCGTCACCTCGAAGATCGAGCACAAGGCGGTGCTGGACACCACCCGCCAGCTCGAGCGCGAAGGTTTCGAGGTTACCTACCTGGAGCCCGGCGAAGACGGCCTGATCACCCCGGCCATGGTCGAAGCCGCGCTGCGCGACGACACCACGCTGGTGTCGGTGATGCACGTCAACAACGAGATCGGCACCATCAACGACATCGCCGCCATCGGCGAGCTGACCCGCTCGCGGGGCGTGCTGTTGCATGTCGATGCGGCGCAGTCCACCGGCAAGGTGGAGATCGACCTGGACAAGCTCAAGGTCGACCTGATGTCCTTCTCCGCGCACAAGACCTACGGCCCGAAAGGCGTCGGCGCCCTCTACGTACGGCGCAAGCCGCGTGTGCGCCTGGAGGCCCAGACCCACGGCGGCGGCCACGAGCGCGGCATGCGCTCCGGCACCCTGGCCACCCACCAGTGCGTCGGCATGGGCGAGGCCTTCCGTATCGCCAAGGAAGAAATGGCTGCGGAAAACCAGCGCGTCAAAGCCCTGCGCGATCGTTTCTACCGCCAGCTCGAAGGCATGGAGGAGCTGTACGTCAACGGCAGCCTGACCCAGCGCGTGCCGCACAACCTCAACCTGAGTTTCAACTACGTCGAGGGCGAGTCGCTGATCATGGCGCTCAAGGACCTCGCCGTGTCGTCCGGTTCCGCCTGCACCTCGGCTTCCCTGGAGCCGTCCTACGTGCTGCGCGCCCTGGGCCGCAACGACGAACTGGCGCACAGCTCGATCCGCTTCACCTTCGGCCGCTTCACCACCGAAGAGGAAGTCGACTACGCCGCCGCCAAGGTGCGCGAGGCGGTGGACAAGCTGCGCGAACTGTCGCCCCTGTGGGATATGTTCAAAGAAGGTGTCGACCTTTCCTCCGTGGAATGGGCAGCACACTGATAGCTGCCCGAAGAGCGGCACCTGATGAGAGAGGAATAGCACCATGGCTTACAGTGACAAGGTCATCGACCACTACGAGAACCCGCGCAACGTCGGCAAACTGAATGCCGAAGACCCGGACGTCGGCACCGGCATGGTCGGTGCGCCGGCCTGCGGCGACGTGATGCGCCTGCAGATCAAGGTCAACGAGAGCGGCGTGATCGAAGACGCCAAGTTCAAGACCTATGGCTGCGGTTCGGCCATCGCCTCCAGCTCCCTCGCCACCGAGTGGATGAAGGGCAAGACCCTGGACGAGGCCGAGAGCATCAAGAACACCCAGCTGGCCGAGGAACTGGCGTTGCCGCCGGTGAAGATCCACTGCTCGGTGCTCGCCGAGGACGCCATCAAGGCGGCCGTGCGCGATTACAAGCAGAAGAAAGGCTTGCTCTAAAGACGAGGTTTGCAATGGCCATCACCATGTCTGAAGCGGCGGCTCGCCACGTGCAGCGCTCCCTCGATGGGCGCGGCAAGGGCGAGGGCATTCGCCTCGGTGTGCGCACCACCGGTTGTTCGGGTCTGGCCTACGTGCTCGAGTTCGTCGACGAACTGGCGGCCGAGGACCAGGTGTTCGAGAGTCACGGCGTCAAGGTGATCATCGACCCCAAGAGCCTGGTGTACCTCGACGGCACCGAGCTGGACTTCGTCAAGGAAGGCCTCAACGAGGGCTTCAAGTTCAATAACCCCAACGTGCGCGGCGAATGCGGCTGCGGCGAGAGCTTCAACGTCTGAGGCTATCGCGTGGGTACTCTTTGTCATTTCGCCCTGTTCGAGCTGCAGCCGAGTTTTCGTCTCGATCTCGAGCAATTGGCCGCGCGCTACCGCGAGCTGGCGCGCCAGGTTCACCCGGATCGTTTCGCCGACGCCGGCGAGCGCGAGCAGCGCCTGGCGCTGGAGCGCTCGGCCAGCCTCAACGAGGCCTACCAGGTGCTGAAGACGCCGTCGCGGCGTGCGCGCTACCTGCTGGCCCTGAGTGGCCCCGAGCTGCCGCTGGAGGTGACGGTGCAGGATCCGGACTTCCTCCTGCAGCAGATGCATCTGCGCGAGGAGCTGGAGGAGCTGCAGGACGACGCCGACCTGGCTGGCGTGGCCGCCTTCAAGCGCCGCCTCAAGGGCGCGCAGGAGCAGCTCAACGACAGCTTCGCCGCCTGCTGGGACGACGACGCCCGGCGCGAGGAGGCCGAGCGCCTGATGCGCCGCATGCAGTTCCTCGACAAGCTCTCCCATGAAGTGCGCCAGTTAGAAGAGCGCCTCGACGATTAACCCGTGGGTTGCCCCGGCAGCCTGCCTGATGATTTCAAGAAGACCATGGCCTTATTGCAGATCGCCGAGCCAGGGCAGAGCCCGCAACCCCATCAGCGTCGGCTGGCGGTGGGTATCGACCTGGGCACCACCAATTCTCTGGTCGCCGCCGTGCGCAGCGGCCTGGCCGAGCCTATCGCCGATGCCGCGGGCAAGGTCATCCTGCCGTCGGCCGTGCGTTATCACGAAGGCAGCGTCGAGGTTGGCGAGTCGGCCAAGCTGGCGGCCGCCCGCGACCCGCTCAATACCGTGCTGTCGGTCAAGCGCCTGATGGGCCGCGGGATCGCCGATGTGCATCAGCTCGGCGAGCAGATGCCCTATCGCTTCGCGGTCGGCGAGTCGCATATGCCCTTTATCGAGACGGTGCAGGGCGCCAAGAGTCCCGTCGAAGTCTCTGCGGAAATCCTCAAGGCGCTGCGCCTGCGCGCCGAGCAGGCCCTGGGTGGCGAGCTGGTCGGGGCGGTAATCACCGTGCCGGCCTATTTCGACGATGCCCAGCGTCAGGCCACCAAGGACGCCGCGCGCCTGGCCGGCCTAAACGTACTGCGCCTGCTCAACGAGCCGACCGCCGCCGCCGTGGCCTACGGCCTGGATCAGAAGGCCGAGGGCGTGGTGGCGATCTATGACCTGGGTGGCGGTACCTTCGACATTTCCATCCTGCGCCTGACCGGCGGCGTGTTCGAGGTGCTGGCCACCGGCGGCGACAGCGCCCTGGGCGGCGACGATTTCGATCACGCCGTGGCGGACTGGATCATCGGTCAGGCCGGCTTGTCCAGCGACCTCGACCCGGCGACCCAGCGCAGCCTGCTGCAAACCGCCTGCGCGGCCAAGGAAGGGCTGACCGCCGCCGACAGCGTCGAGCTGGCCCATGGCGACTGGCGCGGCACGCTGTCGCGCGCGCAGTTCGAGGCGCTGATCGAGCCGATGCTGGCACGCAGCCTCAAGGCCTGCCGCCGCGCCGTGCGCGACTCCGGCGTCGAACTGGAGGAGGTCAGTGCGGTGGTCATGGTCGGCGGCTCCACCCGGGTGCCCAGGGTGCGCGAAGCTGTCGGCGAGCTGTTCGGTCGCACGCCGCTGACCAATATCGACCCGGATCAGGTGGTGGCCATCGGCGCCGCGATCCAGGCCGACACATTGGCCGGCAATCATCGCGGCGACGGCGAAGAGCTGCTGCTGCTCGACGTGATTCCGCTGTCGCTCGGCCTGGAAACCATGGGCGGGCTGATGGAAAAGCTGATCCCGCGCAACACCACCATTCCGGTGGCGCGCGCGCAAGACTTCACCACCTACAAGGATGGCCAGACGGCCATGATGATCCACGTGCTGCAGGGCGAGCGCGAACTGATCGCCGACTGCCGCTCCCTGGCGCGCTTCGAGCTACGCGGCATCCCGCCGATGGTGGCCGGCGCAGCGAAGATTCGCGTGACCTTCCAGGTCGATGCCGACGGTCTGCTCAGCGTCGCCGCCCGCGAGCTAGGTTCCGGGGTGGAGGCGAGCATTCAGGTCAAGCCGTCCTACGGCCTGACCGATGGCGAGATCGCGCGCATGCTGCAGGACTCCTTCCAGAACGCCGGCGACGACAAGGCCGCCCGCGCCCTGCGCGAGCTGCAGGTCGACGCCCAACGCTTGATCGAGGCGGTCGAGGCGGCGCTGCAGGCCGATGGCGAGCGTTTGCTCGATGCCGAGGAGCGTGAGGTCATCGAATTGCAGGTGCAGGAGCTGCGCGAGCTGCTCGCCAGCAATGACGGCCCGGCCATCGAGCGGCAGAGCAAGCGTCTGTCGCAGGTGACCGACGCCTTCGCCGCTCGGCGCCTGGATTCGACGGTAAAAGCCGCGCTGGCCGGGCGCAATCTGAACGAGATCGAGGACTAAACTGATGCCGCAGGTCATTTTTCTGCCCCATGAGCGGTTCTGCCCGGATGGCATGGTGGTCGAGGCGGAGCCCGGCGTTTCCATCCTGGAGTTGGCGCACCAGCACCATATCGAGATGGAGAGCGCCTGCGGCGGCGTGTGCGCCTGCACCACCTGCCATTGCATCGTGCGCGAGGGCTTCGATTCGCTGAACGAGGCCGATGAGCTGGAAGAGGATTACCTGGACAAGGCCTGGGGGCTGGAGGCGCAGTCGCGTCTGGCCTGTCAGGCGCGAGTCGGCGAGGAAGACCTCACCATCGAGATTCCCAAGTATTCGCTCAATCACGCGGCCGAAGCGCCGCATTGATCAGGAAAACAGCATGAGTCTGAAGTGGACCGATGTGCTGGAAATCGCCATCCAGCTCAGTGAACGCAAGGCGGATGTCGACCCGCGCTACGTGAATTTCGTCGATCTGCATCGTTGGGTGCTGGAGTTGCCGGATTTCGCCGACGACCCGCAGCGCGGCGGCGAGAAGGTGCTCGAAGCCATTCAGGCGGCCTGGATCGAAGAACTCGACTGAAACAGGCGCTCATGGCGCCCGCCCTACGCTTTTAACCGGAACCCGCGTATAATTCGCGGGTTTAATTTTTCGCTTTAACCCTAAGTTTCTGGAGCTTCACATGGCCGTTCAACGTACTTTCTCCATCATCAAGCCTGACGCCGTCGCCAAGAACGTCATCGGTGAAATCACCACCCGTTTCGAAAAGGCCGGCCTGCGCGTCGTCGCGTCGAAGATGGTGCAGCTGTCCGAGCGCGAGGCCGCTGGCTTCTACGCCGAGCACAGCGAGCGCGGCTTCTTCAAGGATTTGGTTGCTTTCATGACCTCCGGTCCGGTCATCGTGCAGGTGCTGGAAGGCGAGAACGCCGTTGCAAAAAACCGCGAGCTGATGGGCGCCACCAACCCGAAGGAAGCCGCTGCCGGCACCATCCGCGCCGACTTCGCCGTGTCCATCGACGAGAACGCCGTACACGGTTCCGACTCCGAGGCTTCGGCTGCGCGCGAGATCGCCTACTTCTTCTCCGCCACCGAGCTGTGCGCGCGCATTCGCTGATCACGGCGAATGATGCGAGGTGAAGCCATGACCAATACCACCGGCAAGATCAACCTGCTGGGCCTGACCCAGCCGGAAATGGAACAGTTCTTCGAGTCCATCGGCGAGAAGCGCTTCCGTGCCGGCCAGGTAATGAAGTGGATTCACCACTTTGGCGTCGATGATTTCGCCGCCATGACCAATGTCGGCAAGGCCTTGCGCGAGAAGCTCGAGGCCTCTGCCGAGATTCGCGGCCCGGAAGTGGTCAGCGAAAATATTTCCGCCGATGGCACGCGCAAGTGGGTGGTGCGCGTGGCGTCGGGCAGCTGCGTGGAAACCGTGTACATCCCGCAGAACGGCCGCGGCACCCTGTGCGTGTCGTCGCAGGCCGGTTGCGCCCTGGATTGCAGCTTCTGCTCCACCGGCAAACAGGGTTTCAACAGCGACCTGACCAGCGCCGAGATCATCGGCCAGGTGTGGATCGCCAACAAGTCTTTCGGCAGCGTGCCGGCGAAGATCGACCGTGCCATCACCAACGTGGTGATGATGGGCATGGGCGAGCCGCTGCTGAACTTCGACAACGTCGTCTCTGCCATGCAGATCATGATGGACGATCTGGGTTATGGCATTTCCAAGCGCAAGGTGACCCTGTCCACCTCGGGCGTGGTGCCGATGATCGACAAGCTGGCCGAGGTGATCGACGTGTCCCTGGCCCTGTCGCTGCACGCGCCCAACGACGAGCTGCGCAACCAGCTGGTGCCGATCAACAAGAAGTACCCGCTGGACGTGCTGCTGGCGGCGTGCAAGCGTTACGTCGCCAAGCTTGGCGAGAAGCGTGTGCTGACCATCGAGTACACCCTGCTCAAGGGCGTCAACGATCAGCCCGAGCACGCTGAGCAGATGGTCGCACTTCTGGCCGATGTGCCTTGCAAGATCAACCTGATTCCGTTTAATCCCTTCCCCTTCTCGGGTTACGAGCGGCCGAGCAACAACGCCATCCGCCGTTTCCAGGACCTGTTGCACAAGGCCGGGCACAACGTCACCGTGCGCACCACGCGCGGCGACGACATCGACGCCGCCTGTGGCCAGCTGGTTGGCCAGGTCATGGACCGTACCCGTCGCAGCGAGCGCTATATTGCCGTGCGCCAACTGGGCAGCGAGGCGCAAGAGCCTCGCCCCGCCGCCAATCGAAGCTGAAGAGAGGATGCCCATGACCCCGCGCCCTGCGCTGTTATTGCTAGTTGCCAGTCTGCTTGGCGGTTGTGTGACCACGGGGGATGTCGACCCCATGCGTACGGCGAAGGGGCGCGACGAGGCGCGCGATGCTTATGTGCAACTGGGTATTGCCTATATCCAGCAGGGCGACACTCAGCGCGCCAAGGTGCCGCTGAAGAACGCGCTGGACCTGGATTCGTCCAATGCCGACGCGCATGCCGCGCTGGCCATGGCCTTCCAGCTGGAAATGGAGCCGCAGCTGGCCGATGAGCATTTTCGCAAGGCCCTGTCGCAGCGTCCCAAGGATGCGCGCCTGCTGAACAACTACGGCGGTTTCCTGTTCGAGCAGAAGCGCTATCAGGATGCCATGAACACCTATCTCAAGGCGGCCGAAGACAACCTCTACCCCGAGCGCTCGAGGGTATTCGAGAATCTCGGGCTGACCGCCCTGCAGCTGGGACAGCGCGAACAGGCCAAGGAACATTTCCAGCGCGCCTTGCGCCTCAGCAGCCGGCAGCCGCGGGCTTTGCTGGAGATGGCCATGCTCTCCTACGAGGACAAGGCCTATGTGCCGGCGCGCGGTTATTACCAGGCCTTCAGCGAAATGTCGCCGCAGAACGCCCGCAGCCTATTGCTCGGTGCGCGTCTGGCGGAGGTCTTCGAGGATCGCGACACGGCCGCCAGCCTGGGCCTGCAACTGCGCCGGTTGTATCCGGCGTCTCAGGAATATCAGCAATACGTTTCGGGGCAACAATGAAAGCGGCGCATAGCGAAGTCACCCAGCCGATGCCGAACAATCCGGGCGAGAGCCTGCGTCAGGCCCGCGAGATCAAGGGCTGGAGCGTCGCCGAGGTGGCGGGGCAGCTCAACCTGACGCCACAACGTCTTAGTCAGCTCGAGGCCGGTGCCTTCGACAAGCTGCCGGGCACCACCTTCGCCCGCGGTTATATCCGCGCCTATGCCAAGTTGCTGGAGCTGGACCAGAACCGCCTGGTGCTGGAGTTCGACCAGTTCACCGGCACCGATGCCAGTGGCAGCAGCGTGCACAGCCTCGGGCGCATCGAGGAGCCGGCGCGCTACTCGCAAAGCATTCTGCGTCTGGTCAGTTTCCTGCTGCTGCTGGCCCTGATCGGCGCCGGTTTCCTCTGGTGGCAGGAGCAGGGGCGTCCCGCGCCGGATCTGGCCGGCCTGGGGCTCGAACAGGTGGAAGTGGACGGCGCCGATGGCACCACCCAGGTGCACTCGCTGGCCGAGCCGGAAGACCAGGCGGTGATGGCCGCCCAGGGCGGCGAGCCGACCAGCCCGCTGCTGTTGCCGGTCGAGCCGAGCGAAGCCGTGGACGGCGCGGCCGACAGCGCTGCCGACAG
>NZ_AVOF01000106.1:0-8668 GCF_000465935.2 Pseudomonas sp. EGD-AK9 | reverse complement strand
GGAGCAGCAGCGGCGGCGGCCGGAGCGGCAGCCGGAGCAGCGGCGGCAGCACCGCCTTCACTCAGCTTGCCCAGCAGCTCGTTGGAGAGCACGGTGTCGCCTTCGTTCTTGACGATTTCGGCCAGGACGCCGTCGGCCTCGGCCAGCACTTCGATCACCACCTTGTCGGTCTCGATGTCGACGATCAGCTCGTCGCGCTTGACCGCATCGCCCGGCTTCTTGTGCCAGGTGGCCACGGTGCCGTCGGCAACCGATTCCGGGAAGGTTGGGGCTTTGATCTCGATAGCCATTGTGTGTGTTTCCTTAAATTCGGTTTTTACCAGGAGGCGACACCCGCCGCCCCCTGGGTGAAGGCGTTAAACAGTAAAGGCGTCCTGCAGCAGTTTTTCCTGCTGCTCGGCGTGCATCGAGGCGTAACCGCAAGCCGGTGCGGCCGAGGCATCGCGACCGGCGTACTCGAGGAACAGAGCCTTCTTGTGCGCACTGGCAACCCGACGCATGTGGTGCTGGCTGCAGTACCAGGCACCCTGGTTCATCGGCTCTTCCTGGCACCAGACGATGTGCTTGAGGTTCTTGTACGGTGCCAACACCTCGGCCAGATCCTCTTCCGGGAACGGGTAGAGCTGTTCGATACGGACGATGGCGATGTCCTCGCGACCCTCGGCACGACGCTTCTCCAGCAGGTCGTAGTAGACCTTGCCGCTGCACAGGATCAGACGCTCGACCTTCTTCGGATCGAGTGCATCGATCTCGCCGATCACGGTCTGGAACGAGCCTTCGGCCAGGTCTTCCAGGGTCGAGATGGCCAGCTTGTGGCGCAGCAGCGACTTCGGCGTCAGCACCACCAGCGGCTTGCGCAGCGGGCGGATCACCTGGCGACGCAGCATGTGGTAGACCTGCGCCGGAGTGGTCGGTACGCAGACCTGCATGTTGTGCTCGGCGCACAGCTGCAGGTAACGCTCCAGACGCGCCGAGCTGTGCTCGGGGCCCTGCCCTTCGTAGCCGTGCGGCAGCAGCATGGTCAGGCCGCAGAGACGCCCCCATTTGTGCTCGCCGCTGGAGATGAACTGGTCGAACACCACCTGGGCACCGTTGGCGAAGTCGCCGAACTGGGCTTCCCAGATCACCAGCGCGTTCGGCACGGTGGTCGAGTAGCCGTATTCGAAGGCCAGTACCGCTTCCTCGGAGAGGAAGGAGTCGTACAGCTCGAACTTCGGCTGCCCTTCGTAGAGGTTCTTCAGCGCCACATAGGTGCTGGCGTCCTTCTGGTTGTGCAGCACCGCGTGACGGTGCGAGAAGGTACCACGGCCGATGTCCTGGCCGGTCATGCGGATCGGGTGGCCTTCGAACAACAGGGTGGCGTAGGCCATGGTTTCGGCGTAGCCCCAGTTGATCGGCAGACCACCTGCGCCCATCTTCTGGCGATCCTCGAGAATCTTCGCCACCTGGCGCTGAACCAGGAAACCCTCGGGGATTTCCAGCAGCTTGGCGGACAGATCCTGCAGGGTCTTCAGATCGAAGCGGGTGTCGTGACGAGCGGTCCAGGCATGGCCCAGGTACGGACGCCAGTCGACGAACAGCTCCTTGTTCGGCTCCTTGACCAGGCTCTTGACCACGTGCTGGCCGTTGTCCAGCGCAGTGCGGTACTCGTCGATCTTGGCCTGCACCTCGTCGCTGTTCTGCACGCCGGCGGCAACCAGGGCGTCGGCGTAGAGTTCGCGGGTGGTGCGCTGCTTGGCGATCTGCTGGTACATCAGCGGCTGGGTGCCGTTCGGCTCGTCGGCCTCGTTGTGGCCACGACGACGGTAGCAGACCAGGTCGATGACCACGTCGCGCTTGTACTGCATGCGGTAGTCGACGGCCAGCTGGGTGACGAACAGCACGGCTTCCGGATCGTCGCCGTTCACGTGGAAGATCGGCGCCTGGATCATCTTCGCCACGTCGGTGGCGTATTCGGTCGAGCGCGAGTCTTCCGGACGGCTGGTGGTGAAACCGACCTGGTTGTTGATCACGATGTGGATGGTGCCGCCCGTCTTGTAGCCACGGGTCTGCGACATCTGGAAGGTTTCCATGACCACGCCCTGGCCGGCGAAGGCCGCGTCGCCGTGGATGGAGATCGGCAGCACCTTGTCGCCAGCGGCGTCGTTGCGACGATCCTGGCGGGCACGCACCGAACCCTCGACCACCGGAGAGACGATCTCCAGGTGCGAGGGGTTGAACGCCAGCGCCAGGTGCACTTCACCGCCGGCGGTCATGACGTTGGAGGAGAAGCCCTGGTGGTACTTCACGTCGCCGGACGACAGGCCTTCGGTCTTCTTGCCCTCGAACTCGTCGAACAGGTCGCGCGGGTTCTTGCCGAAGGTGTTGACCAGCACGTTGAGGCGGCCGCGGTGGGCCATGCCGATAACGATTTCCTTGGTGCCGTAGGAACCCGAGCGCTGGATGATCTCGTCCAGCATGGGGATCAGGCTTTCGCCGCCTTCCAGGCCGAAACGCTTGGTGCCCGGGTATTTGGTGCCCAGGTATTTTTCCAGGCCTTCGGCAGCGGTGACGCGCTCGAGCACGTGTGCCCGCACCTCGGCGGAGAACTGCGGACGACCGCGCACGCTTTCCAGGCGCTGGGCGAACCAGTGGCGCTGACCGGAGTCGACGATGTGCATGAACTCGGCGCCGATGGTGCGACAATATGTCTGCTGCAGCGCATCGCGAATTTCGCGTAGCGTTGCCTCCTCTTTGCCGATGTACAGTTCGCCGGTGCGGAAGGTGGTGTCCAGATCGGCGTCGGTCAGACCGTAGTGGTTGATCGACAAGTCGGACGGCGCAGTGCGCACCCACAGCCCCAGCGGGTCGAGCTGGGCGGCCTGATGGCCACGCACGCGATAAGCCTGGATCAGACGCAGCACTTCCACCTGCTTCTTCTCGTGCTCGCTGCTCACGGTTCCCGCGGAAACCGGCTGGGCACGACGCGAATTCTTGGCGAGCAGGACGAAGTGGTCGCGAATGGTCGAATGCGACACGTCCGTTGCGGCGCTGCCGTCGGTCGGCAACTTCTGGAAGTAAGTGCGCCACTCTTCTGGCACAGCGTTGGGATCGTGCAGGTAGAGCTCGTAGAGCTCTTCCACGTAGGCAGCGTTGCCACCGGATAGGTGGGCACTGTCCCACATGCGCTGCATCACGCTTTCTTGCATGCTTGGTCACCCTCGGTAAGGGGACACCACCGGCGTGGACACCGCATGGTCGTACCCGAGCCCTGGTGCTGCGACTCGGATAAAGCCACTTCGGTTCCCGCAGATAGTCCGGGTACCAGCCCGGATGCCCCTGCTGGTCGTCATATTTTTCGAGTAGGAACCGCGGCTTTGTGGGCTGCGGTTCTAGCTTTACTGCGAGACCGGCCGAAGCCGGGCTCGCAGGTGTTACGGGTACAGCAACTTGCGAATCAGGTACCGCTCTGCAGCAGCATGTTGCGTACGTGACCGATGGCCTTGGTCGGGTTCAGACCCTTGGGGCACACGTTCACGCAGTTCATGATGCCGCGGCAGCGGAACACGCTGAACGGATCGTCCAGGGACGCCAGACGCTCGGCGGTCTTGGTGTCGCGGCTGTCGGCCAGGAAGCGATAGGCCTGCAGCAGCGCGGCCGGACCGAGGAACTTGTCCGGGTTCCACCAGAACGACGGGCAGCTGGTCGAGCAGCAGGCGCACAGGATGCACTCGTACAGGCCATCCAGCTTCTCGCGCTCTTCCGGGCTCTGCAGACGCTCGATGGCCGGAGCCGGGGTATCGTTCTGCAGGAACGGCTGCACCTTCTCGTACTGCTTGTAGAAGATGCTCATGTCGACGACCAGGTCACGAATGACCGGCAGACCCGGCAGCGGACGAATCACCAGCTTGCCACCTTTGAGCCCCGCCGCGGACAGCGGGGTGATGCAGGCCAGACCGTTCTTGCCGTTGATGTTCATGCCGTCGGAACCGCATACGCCTTCACGGCAGGAGCGACGGTAGGAGAAGCCTTCGTCCTGCTCCTTGATCAGCGCCAGCACGTCGAGAACCATGACGTCCTTGCCGCCGGTGTCGACCTGGAAGTCCTGCATGAACGGAGCGGCGTCCTTCTCCGGGTTGTAGCGATAAACACTGACTTGCAACATATCAGTCACCCTTAATAAGTCCGAACCTTGGGTTCAAATGCCGGAACGGTCTTCGGCGCGAAGTTGACCGCACGCTTGGCCACGCGCTTCTCACCCGGGAAGTACAGGGAGTGGCACAGCCAGTTCTGGTCATCGCGCTCCTCGAAGTCTTCGCGGGCGTGGGCGCCACGGGACTCTTTGCGAGCCTCGGCCGCCACCGCGGTCGCTTCGGCGACTTCGAGCAGGTTTTGCAGTTCCAGCGCTTCGATACGCGCAGTGTTGAACGCCTGGCTCTTGTCCGCGATCTTGACGTTCGCGATGCGCTCACGCAGGTCGGCCAGTTGTTGGATGCCCTTCTGCATGTATTCGCCGGTACGGAATACACCGAAGTAGTTCTGCATGCACTGTTGCAGCTCTTTGCGCAGCGGGGCGACGTCTTCGCCGGTGCTGCGCTGGTTGACGCCGGACAGGCGCGCCAGCGACTGCTCGATGTCGGTCTCGCTGGCACCGCGGACTTCCACGCCTTCTTTCAGCGCTTTTTCCAGGTGCAGGCCGGCGGCACGGCCGAATACCACCAGGTCGAGCAGCGAGTTGCCGCCCAGACGATTGGCACCGTGCACCGATACGCAGGCCACTTCGCCCACGGCGAACAGACCTTCGATGATCTTGTCGTTGCCGTTGGCGTCCTGGGTGATGGCCTGGCCATGGATGTTGGTGGCCACGCCGCCCATCATGTAGTGGCAGGTTGGAATCACCGGAACCGGCGCGACCACCGGATCGACGTGAGCGAAAGTCTTGGACAGTTCGCAGATGCCCGGCAGACGGCTGTGCAGCACTTCTTCGCCGAGGTGATCGAGCTTCAGCAGCACGTGGTCCTTGTCCGGGCCACAGCCGTTGCCGGCGATCACTTCCTTGACCATGGAACGGGCGACCACGTCGCGACCGGCCAAGTCCTTGGCGTTCGGCGCGTAGCGCTCCATGAAACGCTCGCCATGGGCGTTGATCAGGTAACCACCCTCGCCACGGCAGCCCTCGGTGACCAGTACACCGGCGCCGGCGATGCCGGTCGGGTGGAACTGCCACATCTCGATGTCCTGCACCGGCACGCCGGCACGCAGGGCCATGCCCACGCCGTCGCCGGTGTTGATCAGGGCATTGGTGGTGGAGGCGTAGATACGGCCGGCACCGCCAGTGGCCAGGACCACGGCCTTGGAACGGATGTAGACGGTCTCGCCGGTCTCGATGCAGATGGCGATGATGCCGACGATGGCGCCGTCCTGGTTCTTCACCAGGTCGACGGCGTACCACTCGTTGAGGAACGAGGTGCCGGCCTTCAGGTTGGCCTGGTACAGGGTGTGCAGCAGGGCGTGACCGGTACGGTCGGCCGCGGCGCAGGTACGGGCCGCCTGGGTCGGATTGTCCGGGCCCTTGGACTGGCCACCGAACGGACGCTGATAGATGCGGCCCTGCTCGGTACGGGAGAACGGCAGACCCATGTGCTCGAGCTCGAACACGGCTTCCGGGCCGACGGAGCACATGTATTCGATGGCGTCCTGGTCACCGATGTAGTCGGAGCCCTTGACGGTGTCGTACATGTGCCAGCGCCAGTCGTCGTTCGGGTCGGCCGAGGCGATGGCGCAGGTGATGCCACCCTGGGCGGACACGGTGTGCGAACGGGTCGGGAACACCTTGGTGACCACGGCAGTCTTGTGACCGCCCTGGGCCAGTTGCAGCGCAGCACGCATGCCGGCGCCGCCGCCACCCACGATGATGGCGTCATAGGAGAGAGTACGGATGCTAGCCATGAATCAGAAACCCCACAGAATCTGCACGCCCCAGACGAACATCGCGAACATGGCGATGCCGCACACGGCCTGGAACAGGAAACGCACACCGGTCGCCCACTTGCCCAGCGCCATCGGCGTCAGGTAGTCGGTGGAGATGGTCCACATGCCGACCCAGGCGTGCACGCTCAGTGCAACCAGGGCCAGCAGGCTGAAGATGCGCATTGCGGTATGCGAGAACAGGCCGTGCCATTCGGCGTAGCCCATGCCCGGATTGCAGATCACATAGCCCAGCAGAAACAGCGTGTAAGCCGCGAGAACGACCGCAGACACGCGTTGCGCCATCCAGTCATAGAGGCCCGAACGCGAGAAATTCGTGACATTAGTTACCATATCCACACCCCCAGCAGCACGATCACGACCGCCGAGACGGCGATGACGATTTGCGAGCCCAGCTTGCCGCCTTCCAGCGTCTCGCCGATGCCCATGTCCATGATCAAGTGGCGTACACCGGCCACCAGGTGGTACAGCAGAGCGGACAGCAGACCCCAGATCACGAACTTGGCCAGCGGGCTGGCCAGACATTCTTTCACCTGGGCGAAGCCCTCTTCGGAGGTCAGCGACTTGTCGAGGCCGAACAGCAGGATGGCGATACCGACAAAGAGGATGACACCGGAGATGCGGTGCAGAATGGACGTGTAAGCGGTGATTGGGAGCTTGATAGTCCTAAGGTCTAGGTTTACAGGTCGTTGGCTATTCACGGCTTTTATCACACTGAGAGCCCCTAACTATCAGGGCAAAGTTGTTGGGAAGTGCACTGGTCAGGTACCCATCACCCAAGGAGTGACGACCGCCATAATATGGCCGCAAAGCCCCTGGCGGTCGGGCGCAGAGTATAGACAGTTAGCAGACTAATGACAATGCAATGGCCTACCCCAAAAAGCGCATTGCAGGCGCTAAACAAATGGCGTAAATAGCGGCCTTTTTTCGCGGAAAAACCCGCCGAAACCCTTCTGCCGCCTGGGTTTTCGCAAATTGACTTTCGGATTTATCCCACTATAGTGGTGCGGGCCCTGCGTGGGGGGCTGTCTGATGATTTCAAGCATAACTAGGAGGCCACATATGGCTGACAAAAAAGCGCAGTTGATCATCGAGGGCAATGCCCCCGTCGAACTGCCCGTTCTGACCGGCACCATGGGTCCCGATGTAATCGATGTGCGGAGCCTGACCGCCACGGGTCGGTTCACCTTTGATCCTGGCTTTATGTCGACCGCCTCTTGCGAGTCGAAGATCACCTACATCGACGGCGACAAGGGCATCCTGCTGCACCGCGGCTACCCCATCGAACAGCTCGCCGAGCAATCGGACTACCTGGAAACCTGCTACCTGCTGCTCAACGGCGAACTGCCGAGCAAGGAAGAGAAGGCCAAGTTCGTCGGCACCATCAAGAACCACACCATGGTTCATGAGCAGCTGAAGAGCTTCTTCAACGGTTTCCGCCGCGATGCCCACCCGATGGCCATCATGTGCGGCGTGGTCGGCGCCCTCTCCGCCTTCTACCACGACTCGCTGGACATCAATAACCCGCAGCACCGCGAAGTCTCGGCCATGCGCCTGGTGGCCAAGATGCCGACCATCGCCGCCATGACCTACAAGTACTCCATGGGCCAGCCCATGATGTACCCGCGTAACGACCTGAACTACGCGGAAAACTTCCTGCACATGATGTTCAACACCCCGTGCGAGATCAAACCGATCAGCCCGGTACTGGCCAAGGCGATGGATAAGATCTTCATCCTCCACGCCGACCACGAGCAGAACGCCTCCACCTCCACCGTACGCCTGGCCGGCTCTTCCGGCGCCAACCCCTTCGCCTGTATCGCCGCCGGCATCGCCGCGCTGTGGGGCCCGGCGCACGGCGGCGCCAACGAGGCGGTGCTGAGCATGCTGGACGAGATCGGCAGCGTCGAGAACATCGACAAGTTCATCGCCAAGGCCAAGGACAAGAACGACCCGTTCAAGCTGATGGGCTTCGGTCACCGCGTGTACAAGAACTTCGACCCGCGCGCCAAGGTGATGAAGCAGACCTGCGACGAAGTGCTGGCCGAGCTGGGCATCAACGACCCGCAGCTGGAACTGGCGATGAAGCTCGACGAAATCGCGCGCAACGATCCGTACTTCAAGGAACGCAACCTCTACCCGAACGTCGACTTCTACTCGGGCATCATCCTCAAGGCCATCGGCATCCCGACTTCCATGTTCACCGTGATCTTCGCCCTGGCGCGTACCGTCGGCTGGATCTCGCACTGGAAGGAAATGCTCTCCAGCCCGTACAAGATCGGCCGTCCGCGCCAGCTGTACACCGGCTACGAGCAGCGCGACCTGCCGAGCGGTCGCGACTGATCGCCAGCGCGACGCAAAAAAGGCTGCCCGATGGCAGCCTTTTTTTATTGGCTCGCAGTACATGCGGCGATATTTCTCAAAAATGGCGGATTTATCCGTGAATTTCGCGGATATCCCCTACTTCCGCTCAGCGCCCTCGACCAGCGCCTGGAGCGCTTTCAGCGTCTGCAGCGGTGCATCGACGACGAAGCTGCTGGCCAGCCAGGACGGCACGCTGCCGCCCGGCTCGGTATGCGCCTGGTAGACCACCTCCACCCGACCCTCGCCCAGCGGCCGCAAGCGCCAGATGCCCTCCAGCTTGCGCACCCGCACATAGCCGCGCTGCTCCGGCAGGCGCGTCGGCGCCGCCGTGAGCCGA
>NZ_AVOF01000105.1:0-8693 GCF_000465935.2 Pseudomonas sp. EGD-AK9 | reverse complement strand
GTAGACCAGCGCGAAGCGCTCGCGACGCAGCGGCTCGGCGGCCTCGCGCCGGCCCTTGAGCAGATCGAAGTCGCTGCTCTGCAGACGCACCCAGGCGATATCGGGAAAGTCCACCAGGCCGCGCAGCTGCACCGTCAGCTGTTCCTGGTTGAGGTCCCACAGGCTGCGCTCGATGCTGGCCAGGTAGCCGCTGCGGATCAGCTCCAGGCGCGACTCCACCCCAGCCATCTCGCGGCGGTACTCCAGCACCAGCTGCAGCGCCCCGGCGAGCAGGGTAAAGCACAGGCTGAACAGCAGGATAAAGCGCAGCAGGCGCCGCGACAGGCCGCTGAGCGCCGGCAGACGCAGGCTCACCGGGAGGCCTCCTGCATGGCTCGATAGGCCGCCTCGCTCTCCGCCAGCCAGCGCTCTACCGCGCCATCCTCACGCAGGCGGCGCAGCTCGGCATCGATACGCCCCTGCCAGGCCACCAGGGGCGAGCGCCGGGAAATGGCGAAGTGCAGCTGATCCACCGCCAGGATCAGCGGCGCCATGGCGATACGCTCGGCCCCCGGCAGGTACTCGACGAACAGCTGACCGGTGCGCCGCTCATGGGCGATAAAGTCGATGCGCCCGCGGATCAACTTGCCGAAGTTCTGTTGATTGCTGGCTACCCGCTCGACATTGCCATGGGCCGCCACCAGCTGGTCGAAGGCCTGGCCGTAGCTCTCGCCGAACAGCAGGCCGCCGCGATAGCCGGCCAGGTCCTCCAGGCGCCGCACCTTGAGCGGCCGTTCGCGGTTGTAAAACAGCGCCACTTCCTCCTGCAGCAGCGGCTCCTGGCTAAACAGCAGCTGGGCCTCACGCTCGGCCGAGCGGTAGGCGATCACCAGGTCGACCCGGCCTTCGCCGGCATCACTCAGGCAGCGCTGCCAGTTGCCCAGCACCACGATCTCCAGGGCCAGGCCGAGACGCTGCGCCACCTCGCGCACCGCCCGCGGCGCCACGCCCTGCACGCTACCTGCGGCATCGCTCCAGGAAATCGGCGGGTACACCGGGTGGTCGCAGTAGCGCAGGGTCGGCGCCTCGCCCCGGGCCAGGCCGGCCGCCAGCAGCAGGCCCAGCAACAGCCAAGGCTTCATGCCCGCGAGCTGACCGGGGCGCTAAACAGATAGCCGGCGCCATGGATGGTGATGATCAGCCGCGGGTCGGCCGGGTCGTCCTGCAGCTTGCGCCGCAGGCGGCCCACCAGCACATCGATGGAGCGGTCGTTGGGCAGCCATTCGCGGTTGCGGATCTGGTCCATCAGCTGATCGCGGCTGAGGGTATGCCCGCTGTTGCGCAGAAATACGCTAAGCAGCTGGAACTCGCCATGAGTCAGCAGGCATTCGCGGCCATCGGCGGCCAGCAGGCGGCGGCGATCCAGGTCCAGGGTCCAGTCGGCGAACTGGCGCAGCTGGCGGCCCTCCTCCACCGGCCCGGCGGCCTGGGCATGGCGCACCCGGCGGATCAGGTTCTTCGCCCGCGACATCAGCTCGCGGGGGTTGAAGGGCTTGGCCAGGTAGTCGTCGGCGCCGCATTCCAGGCCGACGATGCGGTCGATCTCGTCGTCGCGGCCGGTGATCAGGATGATGCCCACCTCCGAGCGCACGCGCAGCTCGCGGGTCAGGGTCAGGCCGTCCTTGCCGGGCAGGCGGATATCGAGCATCACCAGCTCCACCGGCTGCTCCTGCAGGCAGGCCTCGGCCTGCTCGGCGGTTTCGGCGCAGAGCACCTCATAGCCGTCGCGCTGCAGGTAGGAGGCCAGCAACTCACGGATTACCGGATCGTCGTCGACGATCAATACACGGGCCATGGCCGTCATGCGCTCGCTCCTGCCGCTCCGATGGAAGCGGCCACTCTTGTCGTTATAGGTGGAAGGTCGCGGGGGTTCGCCTGGCCACTCTAGCCATTGCTGAACACTTGATCAACATCCTCGACCGACATAAAACGCCGATAACCGCCGGCCTCCAGGCCGTCGACCCAGGCCTCGCACAGCAGCACGCCCTGGGCCGGGGTAAAGGTGTTGGGGTTGAGCCCGGACTCCAGCCACAGGCCGTCGAGCAGAGCCGACAGGCCGATGGCTGCCAGCTCGGCATCGAAGCCCGGCCACTGGCGCTCGGCCGCCAGCTGGGCCAGCACCGCGGCGAGCATGCGCCGGTACTCGCCATAGGAGTGCTCGTGAGCCTGGTTGATCGCCTCGGCGGTCTTCACCGCGCCCCAGAAGGCCAGCCAGGCCTCCAGCAGCTGCGGGTCGAGCAGCTCGCGGCAGAAGGAGGCCTGGAAGAAGGCCGACAGGCGCGCCCGCGGGGTCGGTTCGGCCTGGCTGATGGCCTCCTGCAGCAGGCCCATGACCCGCCCGGTGACGGTCAGATAGGCCTCGGCCACCAGCTCGTCCTTGCCGCCGTAATGGTGGTTGATCAGCCCCACCGAGACCCCCGCCTCGGCGCAGATCTTGCGGATCGAGGCGCCCTGGAAGCCGTGCTGCTTGAGGCACTTGAGAGTGGCCTCAACCAGATGCGACTTGCGCAGCTCGGGCTCCAGGCGGGCGAAACGAGTCGGGTGGGTCATGGCCGATCCTTATACAGTCGTAGCAGGCTCTGAACGCAGCGCTGAACGACTGTACAGGATCATCCGCGATCCGTCAGCGCCCCTGCAGAGCCAGGGCCTGTTGCGCCTGCTGCCTGCTGCTGGCGCGAATCAGCCACTCGCCGATCACCAGGGCCAGACCGACCCCGAGCAGGATCTTGCCGCTGTAGTCCCAGTCCATCGGCTCGCCGGGGGTGACCACGAACAGCAGGATGCCGGCCAGCACATGCAGCCCCACCAGCGCCGCCCACAGGCAGGCGCCGACGTTGCCCAGGGGCATACGGAAGGCGCGCGGCTGCGGGTCGTGCAGGCGCAACTTGATAAAGGCCAGGCTCATCAGCACATAGGGCAGCATGAAAATCATCGCGAAGATCGACAGCAGGGTCCAGAACAGCTCCTCGGCGCTGCTGGCCACCAGGCCGTAGACCAGCATCACCGCGATGCTCACCGCCGAGGCCAGCAGCGCCGGGCCCACCGGGGTGTGGTAGCGCGGATGGACCACGCCGAACAGCGCCGGCAGCTCGCCGGCCTTGGCCGCCGCCACCGCCGCGCGGTTGGTGCCCATGCTCCAGGTGACCATATTGGTGAACAGGGTGAACAGCACGAAGCAGGCGATCAGGCTGGCGAAGGCGCCGCCCAGGCCGTCGTGGCCGTACATCTGGTACAGCGACTCGGCGAAGATCTTGGTCACGTCGGTCTGGTCGCTGGGCACCGCGGCCAGCACGCCGAGGGTGCCGAACACGTTGAAGGCGGCGATCAGCAGGCCGGCGGCAAGGATCGCCCGGGGGATGTCGCGCAGTGGATTGCGCATCTCCGGGGCGCTGCAGCAGGCCAGTTCGGTGCCCATGATGCCGTAGACCATGATGCCCAAGGCAGCGATCGCCATCCCCGATGAGGGTATCAGGGTCTCCAGGGTCAGGGGGTTGGCGAAGCCGTGCTGCAGCCCGTAGCGAATACCGCCTACCCCCAAGGCCAGCACCGCCACCAGCTTCATCAGCGCCCCCAGGTTGGGCAGCCACTTGCCGATGCCCAGCTTGACCGCATTGAACAGCGCGGTGAGCAGGGCCAGGCTGATGCCGATGGCGATCTGCGTCCACAGGCTCAGATCCGGCAGGAAGAACTCGCTGAGCATGGCGGCGAAGAGGATATACACCGAGGGCATCCACAGCGCGTTATTGACCCAGTACATCCATGACAGGCGCGCGCCCCAGCGGGCGCCGAAGGCCAGCCGCACCCAGTGGTAGACCCCACCGCTGCCGGGGTAGGTGGTGCCCAGCTCGGCGGTCATCAGGGCCATGGGCACGAACAGCAGCACCAGCACATAGGCCCACCAGAACAGGCTGGTGGCGCCGAGGGATGCGGCCAGGGCGATCTGATCCATAAACAGCATGGCCGAGACGGTGTAGAGGGTGACGTCGCGAAAGCGCAGGACCTT
This sequence comes from Pseudomonas sp. EGD-AK9, assembly GCF_000465935.2. Lineage (NCBI taxonomy): Bacteria > Pseudomonadati > Pseudomonadota > Gammaproteobacteria > Pseudomonadales > Pseudomonadaceae > Pseudomonas > Pseudomonas sp. EGD-AK9. The sequence continues at coordinate 4,651 of NZ_AVOF01000105.1, read as the reverse complement.
GTTCTTGTTGTCGTCCATTGGGGGCCTTCCTTCTGTGAGTAAAGTGGGAGCGCCAAAAACGCTAGTAGTGACCGGCCTGTTGAAGATCTTCCAGGGCCTCCAGAATGCTTTCGCGCAGCACCCGGACGATAAAGTCCACCTGCTCGCGGGTCAGGATCAAAGGCGGCGACATCACGTTCAGGTGCACCATGGGCCTTACCAGCAGGCCGCGCTTCTGTGCCCGCAGGTGCACCCACTCACCGATATTCAGCGCCTCGGGGAACAGCGCCTTGCTCGCCTTGTCGGCGACGAACTCGACGCAGGCCATAAAGCGCAGGCCACGCACGTCGCCGACTATAGGCAGGTCGAGCAACGTCCTGAGCTGCTCCTCGAAATAGCGGCCGACCTCCTCGACATGCGCCAGGATGCCCTCACGCTGGATGATCTCGATGTTCTTCAGCGCCGCGGCGCAAGCCACCGGGTGCCCCGAGTAGGTGAAACCATGGGTGAAGCAGCGGCCCTGGCCCGGCTCGGCGATCACCTGCCAGATGCGCTCGGAGAACAGGCAGGCGCCCAGGGGCTGGTAGCCGCTGGTCAGGCCCTTGGCGGTGGTGATGATGTCCGGCTGCACGCCGAACACCGCCTCGCTGGCGAAGAAGTGCCCCAGGCGACCGAAGGAGGTGACTACCTCATCGGCGATATAGAGGATGTCGTAGCGCCGGCACAGCTCCCAGATGCGCCGGTGGTAGCCGGCCGGCGGCACCATCACCCCGCCGGAGCCGAACACCGGCTCGCCGATAAAGGCCGCCACCTGGTCCGCGCCCAGCTCCAGCACCTTGGCCTCGAACTCGGCCACCAGGCTCTCCAGGTACTCGGCCTGGCTCAGGCCGGCGGGGGCGCGGTAGGGATAGGGGCCGCTGAGGTGGTGGATGCCGTCCTGGATAAAGTCGAACTGCCCCTCGCGGTCCACCTGCTTGCCGCCCAGGGACATGCCCAGGTAGGTGGAGCCGTGGTAGGCGTGGCGCCGGGTCAGGATCTGCTTCTTGTGCGGCAGGCCGCGGCAGTTCTGGTAGTAGTGCACCAGGCGGATCGCCGTATCCACCGCGGTGGAGCCGCCGGTGGTGAGGAACACATGGTCGATATCGCCCGGGGCCAGCTCCGCCAGCTTGGCGCACAGCTCCACCGCGCGCGGGTTGGCCATGTCGCAGAAGGGGTTGGCGTAGGCCAGCTGGCGGGTCTGCTCGGCGATGGCCTCGACCATTTCCTCGCGGCCCAGGCCGATATTGGTGCACCACATGCCGCCCACTGCGTCCAGGTAGCGGTTGCCGGCCAGGTCCTGGATATAGGCGCCATCGCCGCCGCCGATCTGCAACGCGTCCTGCTGGCGGTGCTCGTCGAACAGGTGGTAGCCGTGCATATAGTGGGCGCGATCCAGGGCGGCCAGGCTGGCCTGGTCGCGAACGGCGGTGGGCATGGGGGTAACGATGGACATGGGCTGACTCCTGCGGGACTGTTGCCTGCAGGCTAAGAAGCCAGGGCCCGGGCGGCCATACCTCATTTGAGGGTATGCCGGGCCGGACCCGGTTCACTGCGGTATGCTGGCCGCCCCTGCAATCGAGAGGTGTGTGCCCATGCTTGCCCCGGACAGCCTGCAGCGCTGGCACCAAGCCCTGGCCCGGGCCATGGCCGCCTGCCATGGCCCCGACTTCGCCGAGCGCCTGGTCGACGCCCTGGCCAGCCTGGTGCCCGTGGAGTCGGTGATGATCAACCTGGAGCGCATCGGCGGCGCCCCCCGCCTGCTCTACGAGCGCGGCATCCCGGCGACCAACCGCGAGCTGCTGCTGAGCCGCTACTTCTCCCGCGGCTACCTGCTCGACCCCTTCTGCCTGGCGGTGGACCAGGGCCTGCCCGAAGGTTTCTACAGCCTGGGCGAGATCGCCCCGGACGACTTCTTCGACAGCCAGTACTACAAGACCTACTACCTAGGCGCCGGCTCGGTGGAGGACTGCTACTTTATGCTGGAGCTGAACGAACGCGAGCGGGTCTCCCTGAGCCTGTACAACGGCCTTAGCGCCCGGCCCTTCCAGGCCGAACAGCTGCAGCTGCTGCGCAGCCTGGCGCCGGTGATCCTGGAACTGGGCCGGCAGCACTGGCGCGAGGTCGGCAACGCGGAGCAGGCCCAGGGCGCCGACTTCGAGCAGCAGCTGCGCGAGGCCTTCATGAGCTTCGGCGAGGGCCTGCTCACCGCCCGCGAGCTGGAGGTCTGCCACCTGCTGCTGCGCGGCCACTCAGCCAAGTCCAGCGCACGCCTGCTGGCAATCTCCTCGGAGACGGTGCGCATGCACCGCAAGAATCTCTACACCAAACTGCAGATCGGCTCCCAGGCCGAGCTGTTCTCGCTATTCATCGCCTGGCTGGGCGGCGAAACGGACCGCCCGGCAGCACAGCAGCCCCCTGCCGTGAGCGCCCGGGGGCGAACCGCCAGCCACTCGGCATAGCGCCGCGCCTACAAACCGCGCGCAATCACCATCCGCTGCACGTCGCTGGTGCCTTCGTAGATCTGGCACACGCGCACGTCGCGGTAGATGCGCTCGACCGGAAAGTCCTTGAGGTAGCCGTAGCCACCCAGGGTCTGGATCGCCGCCGAGCACACCCGCTCGGCCATCTCCGAGGCGAACAGCTTGGCCATCGAGGCCTCGCTCAGGCATGGCAGACCGGCTTCGCGCAGGCTGGCGGCGTGGTGCACCATCTGCCGCGCCACGGCGATCTGGGTGGCCATGTCGGCCAGGCGGAAGGCCACCGCCTGGTGCTCGATGATCGGCTTGCCGAAGGTGACCCGCTCGTGGGCATAGTCGCGCGCCGCCTCGAACGCGGCGCGGGCCATGCCCACCGCTTGCGCGGCGATGCCGATGCGCCCGCCTTCCAGGTTGGCCAGGGCGATGCGGTAGCCCTCGCCCTCCTCGCCCAGGCGCAACTCGGCCGGGATGCGCACTTCGTCGAGCTGGATCTGGCAGGTGTCCGAGGCGTGCTGGCCGAGCTTGTCCTCCACCCGCACCACCGAGAACCCCGGCGCGTCGGTGGGCACGATAAAGGCGCTGATGCCCTTCTTGCCGGCCCCCGGGTCGGTGACGGCGAAGACGATGACCATGCCGGCGTGGCTGCCGGATGTGATGAACTGCTTGGCGCCGCTCAGCACGTAGTGCCCGCCGTCGCGCCGCGCGCGGGTGCGCAGGTCGCTGGCATCGGAGCCGGCCTGGGGTTCGGTCAGGGCGAAGGCGCCGAGCATGCTGCCTTCGGCCAGCGGGCGGAGAAAACGCTGTTTCTGCGCCTCGCTGCCGTATTTCAGGATCGGCATGCAGCCCACCGAGTTGTGCACGCTCATGATGGTGGAGCAGGCACCATCTCCCGCCGCCACCTCTTCCAGGGCCAGGGCGTAGGCCAGATGGCCGGTCTCGGCGCCACCCCACTGTTGCGGCACCAGCATGCCCATGAAACCCAGCTGGCCCATCTCGGCAATGGCCTCGGCCGGGAAGCGATGCTGGCGGTCCCAGTCGGCGGCGAAAGGCTTGAGCCGTTCCTGGGCGAACTGGCGGGCCATGTCGCGGATCAGTAGTTGTTCTTCGTTGGGCAGCATGGCTGGCTCCGATAATGCGGGTTAATCAATGATACGAACCGTAGGGTATCGCGGGGCCGCCTAGGTAGTGCGCACCATGGTTATTGCCTCACAACCTTTCGATAGCCACCGCCGTGGCCTCGCCGCCGCCGATACACACCGAGGCCACGCCGCGCTTGAGCCCGTACTGACTCAGCGCATTGAGCAGGGTCACCAGCACGCGGGCGCCGGAGGCGCCGATGGGGTGGCCGAGGGCGCAGGCGCCGCCGTGCACGTTGAGCTTGTCATGCGGGATGTCGAGGTCACGCATCGCCACCATGGGCACCACGGCGAAGGCTTCGTTGACCTCGAACAGGTCCACCTCGTTCAGGCTCCAGCCGGTGCGCGCCAGCAGGCGCTGGATGGAGCCCACCGGCGCGGTAGTGAACAGATTGGGCGCCTGGGCGAAGGACGCATGCCCGGCGACCCAGGCCAAGGGGGCCAGGCCGCGCTTCTCCGCCTCCTCCAGGCGCATCAGCAGCAGGGACGCCGCGCCATCGGAGATCGAGCTGGCGTTGGCCGCCGTCACCGTGCCGCCCTCGCGGAAGGCCGGCTTCAGGGTGGGGATCTTCTCCAGGCGGGCCTTGGGCGGCTGTTCGTCCTGGCTGACGGTCACCAGGTCGCGGCCGGACCTGGCCTCCACCGGCACTATCTCGGCGGCGAAGCGGCCCTCGGCCATGGCCCGCTGCGCGCGGGTCAGCGAGGCGATGGCGAAGCCATCCTGCTGCTCGCGGGTGAAGCCGTAGGCCTGGGCGCAGTCTTCGGCGAAGGTGCCCATCAGGCGTCCCTTGTCATAGGCGTCCTCCAGACCGTCGAGGAACATATGGTCGAGCACCTTGCCATGGCCCATGCGGTAGCCGGTGCGTGCGCGCTCGAGCAGGTAGGGGGCGCCCGACATGCTCTCCATGCCGCCGGCCAGCACCACCTCGGCACTGCCGGCACGCAGCAGGTCATGGGCCAGCATCACCGCCTTCATGCCCGAGCCGCACATCTTGTTCACCGTGGAGCAGGCCACCGATT